>JALTMC010000372.1 GCA_027005175.1 Myxococcales bacterium | reverse complement strand
GGTTTGTGGGCTGGGAGGTGGAGCTGCTGTTGGCTTGGGTTTGTGGGCTGGGAGGTGGAGCTGCTGTTGGAGGTGGAGGGGATATCGATTGATTGCTAGGAGCGTTGATCCAACAACTTTACCATCTTACGAATTGGCCCGCCAACTCTATCGTATCTTGGATGATCGACATGTTGATCTTGTTGGGTTGTCGATTCTATGTTGATTCGTTGAGCGATGGAGGGGGCTTGGGGGTGGTTTTCGGTTTTGGTATTTTTGGGCCCTTCAATAAGGGTCCGTCCAAAAAGAACCTATACCGTTTGCATCTCCGCTTCATCCACCCTGGCTGCGTTCCACCTCCTCGGAATAGCAAGTTATTCTCTCGTCGGAGAGCCTTGCCAGGGCGGCGAATCGAAGCGCAAATCAACGACTTTCTTTCTGGACGGACCCTAAGTGACCTCGTGATAGCTTGCAGAATGTCACTTGTGGTTTTTGGTTTCGGTATTTTTGGGTCCTTCAATGGGGAGTCGGACAAAGAATGATGTTCCGGTTTCAGGTGTGGAGCTGAAGTGGATATCACCGTGGTGATCTTCAACGATCTTTTTCACGATGGCGAGGCCCAATCCACTGCCCTCAGAGGTGCGGCTGGTGACGAAAGACTCAAAGATATTGGCTTGGATCTCTGGTGGAATGCCAAGACCTGTGTCGCGGAATGTCAGGGTGAGAAACTCTCCTGTTTGTTCTGCGACCAGTTCGAAGGTACCCCCTTGGGGCATGGATTGGTGGGCGTTTCGTGCGAGGTTCGAGATCATGCGTTGGATTTTGATCTCATCGAACTGGATATTTCCTTTGTAGGAGTTCTCGATATGAAGATGGATGGAGCCATCACTGAATTCTTGCAGCAGGTGTTGTTCGACCTCTTGTAGGAATTGGACCCAACTGACTTTTCGAATGAGAAGAGTGGTATCTCCGCGTGCAAAAGCCAAGACCTCTCGTGTCATTTGGTTGAGTTGCTCGATTTGTTTCAGTATCGCCTGAGAGAACTTCTTGCGTTTGCTGGGGTCGCCCTGTTGGCTGAGCATTTGTGCATAGCCGGAGATGATCGTCATAGGGCTTTTAAAGTCGTGTAACACTCCTGAGATCAACTGACCGATCGTTGCCAGGCGATTTTCGCGCTCTTGTTCGGCACGTCGCTCTCCAATCATAATGGCGTTGCTCAGTTGGGCGGCGATCAGTTGCATGAGTCGAAGATCTGCTTCCGTAAAGCCCTGTGGGCCTTGTTTGTTGAGAAGCTCAATGGCCCCTTTGATCTGTTGTTCGTGTTTGATTGGAACACAAAGTACCGAGCGAACAGGGAAATTCATGCGTGCTGCAAGGTCATCACGAAACCTGGGATCATGATCGGGGCGGTTGGCCAGAAAGGCTTCCCCTTTCTCCAAGGCACAACCTAAAAACCCTTCTCCTGGTTTGAGCTGTGCTGGTACAATGGCAACCGTGTCAGAGTCTTGCGGGTCTGAGCTATAGAGGTAGATCCGGCTGTGCCCGCCACTTTCAAGGGCGAGGGTGGCCGCTTCGCAGCCCAACAGTACAACCAAGCGACGAAGAATATTGGAGAGGATATCGTTGAGATCATTGGAGCGACTCATCTGTTGCTCAATATCGTAGACGATATCAAGCTCTTGTCCGCGCTGTTTTAGCTGACGTGTGGTCTGCATCAACTCCACATGTTTTTTCCAAAGGGCTTGGTACAATCTCGCATTTTCAAGAAAGATCGCGGCCTGGCTTGCGAGGGTTTGGAGGATCTGCTCGTCCTCTTCGGAAAAGATCTGATTGTCGGCCTTGTTCAGGACCTGGATCACGCCGATGATATCGCTTTGTTGGTTGCATAGCGGCATGGTCAACAAGTTGTGGGTGAGGTACCCACTTTTTTTGTCGATGTCTGGATTAAAGCGTGGGTCGCCGTAGGCATCGGCGATATTCACGGTTTCTCCGGTCTGTGCAACCCAACCGACAATCCCCTCACCCACAGGAAGGCGAATGGTGACACCATCATCTCCCTGCAACACTTTGGACCAGACTTCTCCGGAGTTGTAGTCTACCAAGAATAAGGTGGAGCGATCGGCTTCCAGGAGTTCTGTGATCTTATCCAGAAGAAGCGCAAGGATCTGCTCAGGATCTTGTGTTGAGCTGAGTGTGTCTCCAATCTCAAAGACGGCTTGCAATTGCGCTTCGGTGCGTTTGAGCCGCATACGGAGAGCGACTTCCTGATAGATCTTGGAGCGGGTGGTTGCACCTTCGATCAGGGGGAGCGAGGCTGAAGAGGGGCCGGGTGCACTTTCAGGTGCAGCCGGCACCAAGTATTCCTGGCTGTGTGAGCCAGCCCTTGCCCGTGTGTCGGGGCGGGTTGTTTTGTCCTCCACGGAGTGCTTCATAGACATCTCGCTAGCCGGAAGCCCCTGACTTGAGTCGGGGGAGGTTGACGCCCGGTCCATTGTTGTGGATGGGGGGGTAGCTTTGGGGGCCGACTCTTTCAAAACCTTGTTACTGGCGAAGAATCAACTCCACGATGGTGATTCTATCGTGGCTTGCGATCGTGTGCAAGGGGTGTGGAAGGGAGCCATCGATAGATCCCCCACGTGATCCGACCTTGCGGCTTAACCCCTACCACTAAAAGAGCTTGTTTTGGATAGAGGGGTCTTTGGTGATGAAGGAACTGTCGGAGGTCTTCGTTGGATAGAAAAGGAGGGGCGTCTGGATGAGAGTGATAGAAGCCTTCCAAGGACAAACTCCCCTGATCTTCGGCTTTCAGAAGAGAGAGCACCTCCAACGGGTCTGCTACAAAACGATGGTGAGCTTGCTTGGGTGGCAACGTGTTGGTCCAGCGATGTACCTTCCAGCTTCCATCCTCTTGTAAGGACCATGCACCACAGACCTCTTGTGGATAACCCTCCACTGCATGCATGGCAATCGCGTCTTGTACTTCCTGGGGTGGTAAATGGGAGCAGGGTTGATACATCGTAAGTCAAATCATCAATAAGGTAAGGAGTGCAAAAAGCTTACTCTTTCTGTGAAAACAACCGTAGAAGGGTGAAAGAGTCGAAAAAATAACAGAGAGTGCTCGCTTTTTCTGTGAAAACAACCGTAGAAGAGTGAAAGAGTCGAAAAAATAACAGAGAGTGCTCGCTTTTTCTGTGAGAACAGCCGTGGGGAAGTTGTGTATTGAGCGAGTTTCAGCCCGTTTTCTGAGTGTGGGGAAGTCGTGTATTGAGCTCGTTTTAGCTTGTTTTCTGAGTGTGAAGGAGTGGGGCACTTAGCGGGCTCCAGCCCGTTCTCTGATAGTGAAGGAGTAGAGCAAGCTGTTGTAAGCGAGTGCATAAAGGGTCCGTGCATGAACAATAGGTTCACCGAAGCCTACTTGGTAGTTGACGGTTTGGATCAGATGTCCATCATCAGGACGAAGGATGTAAATCCCTTGTTTGGTGGAAGAGACATAAAGATTTTGATCATCCGAGACAGGAGCCGCAAAAGAGCCCGCTTTGCGGAATCGTTTTTTCCAGCGTTGTTTTCCATTTTCAGCATTCAACGCAACGATTGTGCCGTTGCTGCTGCCGACAAACAGGTCGCTGTCACGGACTTCAACTCGGGTGGCTCCCCGCAGTTTGTACTTCCAAAGGACATTTCCATCTTTCAAACGGAGGCAGTTCACCTGTCCACTGTAGGAAGAGACATACATCTTGTGTTCGTGGATCGTGGGAGCGGTATCCACATCTGCAAAGCGATCATTCTCTTTGATGGATTGTTTCCACAACAGCTTTCCATTGTTTGCTTTGTAGGCAGCAACGGTTCCATCAGAGTAGCCGGTATAGACACTCGATTCGTGGATCACGGGAGGTGCCTGCCCACGAATCGAGAGGCGGTTGGGAGGATCGTGTCGCTGTTGCCACACCCACTTTCCTGTGTCGATACGCAGGGCTGTGATCTTGTTGTTGCTTGTTGTGAAAATCACCAAGCTGGGCTTCCCTTGGGAGGGGGGGAGGATGGCAGCGCGAGATAAGATCTCTCCATCAGCAGAGTACTTCCACTTGAGTTTGGCAACCAGCCGACTCTGTCGTTTGCTTTTGTCTTCTTTCTTTGTCAGTGACAAAGCATAGAAAACACCGCTGGTTGTGCCAACATAGAGCGTTCGTTCATGGATGATCGGAGCTGCCAAGACACGACCTTGGGTTTTTACGGACAACAGGTGCTTTCCTGTTTTCATACTGAGACAGCTCATGCGTTGTCGCTCGCTTCCGACGCATACAAGGTCAAAGACTTCATCAATCACCGGAGTTGACGTTTCTTCGGGGCTCAACTTCCAGGTGAGTGGGTTGTATCGATGATCGGGGTTCACACCTCGCCGCCAGACGGGTAACACAATAAGTTGATGGTTGGTGCGCAAAGCGCCGCTACCCATAATGTCGCTGTGATCCCACTTTTTGGGATCACAGCTAGCGGCTCCACTGAGTACTGTGACAAGGAAGCTCAGTCCGAGAAGGGAAGCAATAACTCGAACAGGTTTAAATTGTCTCATGTTGGGGTGTTTCACACTTGAGCCTGTCATGAAATGTTGGGTTAGGGGAGAAGTGCCAAACGACGTTTGGCTTGTGTCTGTAGTTGGGTCATGGTGACAGAGAGCTTCTTTGTTCCAGCCAGTGCTTGAAGGGACTTGGTCTCCGCCAACTGTTTGTAGTACTTGCGAGCACTCTTATAACCTTTCTTGCGCTCGTAGTATTCAGCCAGACGCATCACCATGAGGGGGCGGTAAGCTTTGGCACCCTTGCTCAAAAAGGTTGTTATGGCATCAATGCCTTCTTTGTCTTGTTTGGCTGCCTCGGCTGCGCGAAGCAATCCACCCACTCCCATGATGTAAATGGGATCTTTGGGATTCAATCTCGCTAGAAACTTTTTGTAGCTGGCAATCGCTTTCTTGTATTGACCCAAACGGTACTGACTGTTGGCCAAAAACAATTGCAGAAAAGCGGATGCTTTGGCCCGGGAGTGGCTCTTGAGTTGTTTGGATATTACTTTGGTGGCCGCTTCATACTTCGCTTTGGCACTCTTGTATGTTTTTGTCTCATCCGTACTTGAAGTATTGTTGCTGTTGTCGCTTTTCTTTTTGGCGTCAACTTTCCCTTCGATAACTTTAAGAGTTTTTGTGAGTTGGGTTGTTACAGAGTATGCTGCGCTGTTGCTCATGACGTTGAACAGGTACACTCCCAATGCCAGGACAAAGATCGCAGCACTGATGGCAGCCACTCGAACTCGATTTTCACTCAGCCATTCTGCACCTTTGCTCGATGCTTCCTGAAACTGATCAGGCCCTTTCATCTCCGAACGAGTGAGTTTGGTGCTCTTCTTCTTTTTCTTCGCTATCTTTACCACAATAAGCCTCTTTTCTATTCTACTCTACGGTTGTCTCTATCTATAGAATACCTTTTACAAAATTACTTACTAAAAAACGGCGGAAACATAGCATGGCCTCCGTGAGAATACAAGTCCTTCGATGCGATGAACTCGATTGCTCGAAAAGGTTGCAGAATCTCTTCTCGATCGGCTAGGCTGTGTTCGAAAGAATGTATTCTGTATGTTCAAGCCTGCCTTCTGGGGTGGGCTGTCCACTTGGTGAGGGCCATTTTTCCTGTGATGACCACTTTGAATCAGTCCCAACGTTCCCAGCGAAAGTTGCTGGTCTTGCACTGGATCTGTCTGCTGGGAGTGCCCTTGTTGGTACTTAGCGTTGCAAAGGTGTGGAAACTTCATATCGTCGCCGGTGGAGTTCCCTCCCTGGCTATGCTCTACGAAGGATTGCGCTGGGAGCTGCTGGTGTGGCTGTGTGTGGCATCCGGCCTTGCCTGGTTCTCCTCTCTTCCGAAAGTACGAAGAACACCCTTGGGTTTCGGCTTGTTGTATCTTTCTGGAGGCACACTGCTCTTGCTTACGATGTGGGAGCATCTCTGCTTTTTACGGACCAACTCTTTAAGTGATCTGTCTTTGATGAGTTGGCTCTGGCGAACATGGATCGAGGAGGGGTGGCACTCTGCTTTTCCAGGGGTCTCCATGTTTTGGAAGCTACTTACTCTTCTTCCTTTGGTTCTCTTGGCATTGCCGCTGATTCTGTCTCTTCTGCCCTCGGTTCGGAAATGGTTGCAGACCCCTTCAGAAGATCCTTCTGATAGGAGAGCTTTCGCTCTCTTTGGGTTCTGGCGATGGGGGGCTATGGGGTTGTTGTTTGTGGTTGTTGTTCCTCCTTCCGTTTTTCCTGAAGCTCAAACGGTGCGCCTGTATTCAAGCACATGGTTGAATCTTTCTCGTCAACTGTGGGCACAGGATGGGGAGAAGCCAAGCTTGCCTGTTGCGACTCAGCCTCTGTTTGATGTGCAGCATGTGAAATTGGTCAGGACGTCAAAACGTCCTCTGTTGAATGTTGTTCTTGTGGTGATGGAGTCGACGTTTGGCAAAGAGACCACTGTGGAAGACAACGAACTCTGGACCACACCATTTCTGGCTCGTCTGACTTCAAAAGGGTTGTGGGTCAAGGAAATGTACCCTGTGGTTCCTTCTTCCCTGCAATCTTATATCCCGATCTTGTGTGGCACATACCCACAAATAGGTGTGCTGCGCCTTGCTGTTCCTGGTCTCTGTTTGCCAGCCTTGTTGCGCACAGTTGGCTATAAAACAGCATTTTTTCAATCCTCCTCTGTGTACGAATATGCCTTGGAGTCGCTGATCTATAACCTCGGCTTTGAACAATTTCGAGGTGTGGAAGACTACCCTCTTCACGGTGATTCTATGAATCACAAAAGCTTGTCGGATGAGATGGTTATGCTTCAGCCTGTGTTGTCTTGGGTGGATCGTATTCACCAAAAAGGTGTGCCATTTTTCCTTACCATCAAAACACGAACCCCACACCCCGAGAGCGAGCTTCCACCCGGTTTTCCCCAGCAGCGATTCCCCCGTTATAAAGGGCGTGCGACGAGGCGTTATTTGAATGCCTTGCGAGTGCAAGACCTCTTTCTCTCCCGACTCTTCCGAGAGATAAAGCGTCGTAAGTTGCTCTCCTCCACGCTATGGATCTTTGTGGGGACTGCTGAGAAGCTTCCATACCTTCGTAGGAAAGGGCAACAAACGCCAAGTAGAAAAGGGCAACAAAAGTCTGACTTCTCCCCCAAAGAATTAAGGGTTTCCACGGTTCTCTATCATCCCAAGCGACTCTCGACACCACGAATCATTCAAGGGCTTCGACAGCACATCGATTTGCTACCCACTGTGTTTGATATTCTTCAAATGACACCCGTTGGTGCTATCTTTTCTGGGAAGACGTTGTTGCGGCCCGTTGCAAAAGATCGTCGTTTGATGATGTCTTGTGCCAAAGAGCAAAAGTGTCTTGCGATGTTGTCGAAGGTTCGGGAATCGATCTACTTTTTTGAACAGGCATCATTCATTCAGAGGCCGGCTATAAAAGGTCGAGATCCGTATCACAAGGACAAGGATTTGCGACCCACAGCGTTACAGCCTATCTTGATGCGAGAGATGTTGTGGTGGCGTGAGCGGGTGGTGCAAGTGTATCGTACTCGTTTTCAGCACCTACAACAGAAGGCTCGAACTTTTTCTGAGCCCTTTGTTTCCCACCCGGTGGATGCAAAGCTTGGTTCTTTGGTCAGAGTGGTGGGGTGTCGCCTGAAGCCCCGGAAAGTTCGGCCTGGTGGGATGCTTATGATTACGTATGTGTTTCAAGCGTTGCGTCGGATCCCAAGGCATTGGCGACTCTTTTTTCATCTGGGACCTGTTGGTAAAAAGCAGTTTGTCAACCTTGATCATGTGCCTGTTGAGGGAGTGTTGCCGCTGTATCTTTGGAAGCCAGATGAGTTTGTCCAAGATACGTATCGTGTCAGAATTCCCTCCCGGTACCGCTCAGGTACAGTTTTGCGGCTGTATGTTGGATTGTGGGCTCCCGGAAAAGGAAGGTTGCCCATTCATGGATCTCCTGGCAAGATCCAAACGGATGGGAACAAACGTCTTATCGTTGCAGAGTTTTCGCTGGCTCCCTGAGCCAGATTCTTCATGAATATCCTGCTTGCTGTGAGATGTTTGATGGATGGGAGGCTTCGGTCTGAGCGTGGGGTTCTGAGCCAGAGCCTTCATGAACATCCTGCTGCGAGAGATAAATCCCGGCATCTGTTTTGGAAAATCGTTAGCCCCAAGTCTCTCGATATCCTTTTGCCAGGCTGCGAGAGGTAAATCCCGGCATCTGTTTTGGAAAGAACAAGAAGGACATTGCGTGATGAGTCAGGTACTACAAGAGCTTCTACAACTGTTAGAGTTAGAGAAAATAGAGGAAGGTTTGTTTCGAGGGCAGAGTCAGGATCTTGGCTTTCGTGTGGTCTTTGGTGGGCAGGTGATTGGTCAGGCTCTGTTTGCTGCAAAAGAAACAGTTCCGATGGATCGGCTGGTTCATTCGTTTCATTGCTATTTCTTACGACCTGGTGATGTGACTTGTCCCATTGTTTATGATGCTGAAAATATTCGAGATGGCAAGAGTTTTAGTACACGCCGAGTGAGAGCGATTCAGCATGGGAAGACTGTCTTTTACCTGACAGCGTCCTTTCAGCGATCCGAAGAAGGCTTTGAGCACCAAGACGAAATGCCCGATGTTCCTGGACCCGACGGTTTGCTCTCCGAGGTTGAATATGCTCGGAAATACCGGCACTTTATCCCGGAGTCGGTGCGCGAGAAGTTTACCACAGACAAGCCGATCGAGATGCGCCCTGTGACCTTGCACAACCCTATGATGCCCGAGATCACCGAGCCTGTGCGTTATCTATGGACCCGAACGAACGGTGCTCTGCCGGATGATCCCAATGTTCACAAATACATGTTGGCCTATGCGTCGGACTTTAACTTTTTGCCCACAGCCACACAGCCTCATGGTGTTTCATTTATGACGCCTGGTTTAAAAATGGCCACCATCGACCATGCGATGTGGTTTCATCGTGATTTTCGCTTTGATGATTGGTTGCTCTATGCCATTGACAGCCCCTCTGCCAGTGGGGCTCGGGGACTTGTTCGTGGAAGGTATTTCACCCGAGAAGGCAAGCTCGTGGCTTCCACCACCCAAGAAGGGCTTCTGCGAATGACGAAAGGTTGAAATGGCGAGCGACTAGCCAAGAAGGGCTTCTGCGAATGACGAGAGGTTGAAATGGCGAGCGGCAGCTCTTTCTCTTACCAGGTACGTTCGGGCTCAGGTTCACCGCGCCGTTGGTGGTCAAGCAAGGAACTCATTGATTAAGCAGTTCTTTTTCTTACCAGGCACGTTCGGGCTCAGGCTCTTGGTCGGTTTGGCTTTTGATTTGGGCGAGCATTTGCTCATGTTGTTCTTTGGAGGCATGGAGAAGCAGGAATGCCCCCATCTCCATCTCTCGTGTCGAGGTGTTGGGAGGTAGGCCCATCACGACAAAGGAGCAGATCCCGGCATCTCCAGTGATCGAGTAGATGGTGGCAGGACGACCCAAGCGTGTTGTTACCCCATGATAGGTGATGCCCAGGAAGGTGTCCCAGGGGATATCCTTAACATCCTTAAACCACTGAAAAAATCGAATCCCCTCATCGTCTACTTCAATGCGCTGGGTGCCTTTGTATACTGCAATAACACCCCAGCCCAAGCCAAGAAAAGCCAACAAAAAGGCACTTGACGCGCTAAAGAAGTTGGTGTGCCCACCACCCGCCATCGTACATTTTCGATTGTCGGAGTCACAAGATGCAGCGATTTTGGGGCTTCCACACTGCTCCACTTTGCAGTCAGAGTCGTAGTCGCAAATGCTGGGGCAACCTGTCATGGTTGCCCCAACATAGGGAAGCCACAACAAGAAAATATACATGCAAATGCCTGTGACGAGCAGGGTCGATGCTCCCAGCCAGTGAAAGAGTCGGGTCCATAGCGATGATTGTAAAACCAATGTTTTCAAACGGGTTCTCCCTTAAAGAGTATGAAGTCCACATAAACCATCCAGAAAGAGGAGCACTCCAGTCGATGGATGAGGTGCCGTTACCTTGCTGCGCCATGTATACAAGTTTCCCGGACTTTGTATAGGTTATCGCCATCTCTTTTGGCCTTGTTTCTAAGTTAGCATAACTACGTCTTTTGGATTCCTAGACTGTAGCGAGTTCCTGGTCTCGCAAGGGATTCGCCGTCAAAAAGTGAAAGATACTTGGTGATACTGACTTATGGATGCCAGGATAAGCGTTGAGTTCCAAGAAATCCAGTGTGTTGATGGACAGCGCATTAGGTTTGGAGAGATAGCACGGCGGATGTATCGGAGCAAGCGTCCAAAAGATCACTCATTGTGTTTTGGGATTGTGGATATTTTAGGTTGGGAGCGATTTCTGTGAGAGGAACCAGAACAAAGCGGCGTTCCACCAGACGGGGATGTGGAAGCTGTAGGGCTGGAGGTCCGGGGAGATCGAGGACAACATCGTCCATCAACAGCAGATCGAGATCCACAACGCGAGGTCCCCAAGGGATCGTTCGAATACGACCGAGAGATTCTTCGATTTGAAGCAGGGATGCCATCAACGCATGGGGAGTCTGCTTTGTCTCTACGACCAACACTGCGTTGATATAGTAAGCTTGTTCTGGCCCGCCGACAGGTTCTGTTTCATACAAGGACGAGGTTGCAACAACATCGCCAACCGTAGCGTGGAGCTTTTGTTTGACTTGACTCCAGGTTTTAAGGCGGTCTCCAAGATTGGCCCCAAAAGCAATATAGGCAAGCATCATTCGTTGCATTCGATCGGGTGGAAACTCTCCTGAGCGGGCATTGTGGTGAACCGACTTCCTCCATCTGTACGATGAAATCGGGATAGGGCCCCTTTCCATGGACGAGCCGTTGGTGGAGTGAGCAACCCACGTTTGGCAAACCGCTGAAACATGAACACAACCTACTCCCATCGATGAGGCGTTGGTGGAGTGAGTAATCTTTGACCGCTGAGAGAGTTAAGTCTGACTAGGGTGGGGGAGGAGATCAATCTTCCATACCTAAGACATTGTACATATTGTAAAAGCCTTTGGGTTTTCCGTGAAGCCATGCGGCGGCGCGAAGTGCCCCTCGAGCAAAGATATCTCGGGTGAGTGCGCGGTGTGTGAGTTCGATGCGCTCACCAAAACCACAGAAAAAGACCGTGTGTTCTCCGGGAATGTCGCCACCTCGAAGAGACTGCACACCGATTTCATTGATCTCGCGTTCGCGGTTGCGATCGTCCCGGCTGTACACTTTCTTTTCTTGGAAGTTCACCTCTCGACCTTGGGCGATCTCCTCGGCCAGTCGGACGGCTGTTCCAGAGGGAGCATCCTTTTTAAATCGATGGTGTATCTCCATGATCTCGGTATCAAAGTCTTCACCCAGGGTTTGGGCGACTTGTCGAGCGAGCCGAAACAGTACATTCACGCCCACACTCATATTCGGGCTAAATAAGACAGGGATGTGTTCTCCTGCCAGATGCAATCGTTCGATTTGCTTATCCGTCAGACCGGTTGTTCCACAAACAAGGGGTGTTTGAGATTGTAAGACTGACTCAAGAAGGGGATCGAGGGCTTTGTGGTGAGAAAAATCGATCACAATGGCATCGGTGGGGAAGCTGAGTTTGTTTGTGATGGGGATGCCCAGGGAGGCAATACCTGCTGCTTCTCCTGCATCTTTCCCTTGTAACGGGCTTGTTGCGTGATCCACTGCACCTTTAAGGTCAAATTCACCTTCGGTGGACAACGCAATGATTCGCTGCCCCATACGGCCAGCAGCTCCATGAACAACAATCGGTGTAGACATGCTCTCTCTTTTTGTGATGGGTGGGAAGGTTTGCGAGAATTTCAGCCCGTCGGTTGTGTGTGGTAAGAGTCGAACACTGCGACAACTTTGGACAACCAGGTGTTGCGAGAACTTCAGTGTACCGAAGCCTGAGACTGACAACTCAACAACACTGCGACAACTTTGGGCAACGAGGTGTTATGAGATGTTCAGGCCATAGGTTGTAAGGGCTTGTTTGAGCGTTTCAATGGAAGAGCCTGTCATCGCAAGCAATGGAGAGCGCATGTGTGGTTCACAGTAGCCCATGAGTTGTAGGGTTTTCTTTGTTGGGATAGGGTTGCTCAGTGCAAACAAGGCGCGATGGAGTGGCAAGAGCTTGTAGTGAATCGCTCGGGCCGCTTCGACATCTCCTCGATCCCAGGCGTCAAACATGGCACGTAGATCGGAAGGAACAACGTTTGCTGTGACTGAGATCCAACCCTTGCTTCCAAGGGAGAGAAGCGGAAAGGCTGTGAAGTCATCTCCCGACAGTAGAGCGACTCTATCGCCACACCGTTCGTGGATCTCCGACGCGACATTCATATCAGAGGTGGCTTCTTTGATCGCTACAATGTTGGGGTCGTCTGCTAACTTTTCTACGGTCTCTGGCAGCATATGGCATTGTGTACGTCCGGGCACATTGTAGAGAATGATGGGTATCTTTGTCGCTTGTGATATCGCATTGTAATACGCAAGAAGGCCCTCTTGTGTGGGCTTGTTATAAGGTGGGGTGACCACCAACAATCCATCAACGCCGATTTCTTTGGCTTGCTGACTGAGTTCGATAGCCACGCTTGTGCTGCTTGAGCCCGTTCCTGCAACAACTGGAATGTGACCCTGGCAACGTTCGTTGATAAAGCGGATGACTTTGCCTTGTTCGAGGGCAGACATCGTCGCAGCTTCTGCGGTTGTCCCGCAGGCAATGATGGCCTGTGTGCCGCCATCGATTTGAAATTGAACGAGCCTCTCCAGGGCATCCCAATCGATTTCGTGATTGGCTTTGAAGGGGGTGACCAACGCAACCATTGAGCCACAAAACATTGTAGACATAAATACCTCTTCGTTGTGGTATCGGTTGAGCCGCCTGGGGTGATGTCAACTGCTTGAACTTGGAGAGAGAGGTGAAGGCGGCAATGCACAGAAATATTTCAAAAGGGTCTGTCTCGAACACTGTTTGGTTTGACTCCGGTTCCTCAAGCCGGTCTGTCTAGGGGGCTTAGAAGTCGATATTGAGGCGAATCAGCACACGTTGGGCAATGCCAGCAGCCATTCGCTCGACACGCTGACCGTTTTGGATCTCAGCGTAAGACAACCCTGGAAGAGGGAATAATATTCCATAATCGACTGCCAGAGAGTAGCCATCTTTTGAGGCCCACTTGATGTGAGCATTCAGCTCGACTCCGAGAGGTTCGGCTTGTCCTAAGGTTGCCTCTTTGATGAGAGCCTGGGAGTAGATACCGGCGACGCGAATACCAATACCATTCGCACCATCTTGCCAGGGGTCTCCGTCGAAGTTGTAGGTTAACATTGCTTTGAGATAGAAGCCGTTGGTGACAGTTCCATACATCTCACGCCACAGGATCATATCGACTTGGTAGTCGGAGTCGAACTTATAGTTGTTGATCTTTTGGTCTGTGTCTGGGGTAAAGCCCCAGCGAGAGAAGAACTCTTTGTCACCTGTTGCGATACCAAAGTTGAGACCAAGCTGCAAAGCGTTTTGTAAGAAGGAGTAGGTGAATTCGAGTGCACCACCCATTTGCAAGATGCTGAGCTTCTTATCGTTGGGAGCGTTGGCGACTTCACCGAGGATAAAGACAAACTCTGCTTCGAGTCGGAGTCTTTCGCTCCAAATTAAACGAAACCACAGGTCTCCAATAAAAAGTTGGGCTCCACGATTTTTGTATGCGATATCCGCAGGATGGCGTCCATTGTTGTTGATGGCTATTGAGGGGTCGAGGTCTTTGTTGATACAGGTGGAATTTGGGTCACACTCGGATGTCTGGTTTTGCCAGCGATAGACACCGTAGAATCCGTAGTTGATGATTGTCTCGCCGTCTTCCATCTTGTTGCGCAGGGTGTTGCCTCTGTCGATGCGAGCGATAGCAAGGACAAGTTGGCGAGCGTCATCACCTGGACCCAAATCAAAAGGTTGTCCTGCGTATTGTGTCATCTGAGGTCGAGCACTGATAGGTCCAGATGATACGAAGTCAAAGGCCGGAATAATCAGGTGATTGAAGAGCTTGGTAATAAACATGACACGGTCAACAGTATCACCATAATCGTTGTTGTTCTTCATTCCACTGTTTGCGAGAATACCAAGGCCCCAATGACTGGGCATTCGACCGACACGAATGACACCAACAGGCGTCAGTATACTTGCAAAGACGTGACGAAATCGTATGCTGTCCATAAAAGAGGTTGAGCCGGCTTGTGGCGGGAATTGTGTTTCGCTAAATCCGATTAAAGGAGTAAAGGCGTCTTGCAGTTGCCCTTGGAAGCCTCGTGGTGTTGAGCCCATCACAAGGTTGTCAAGAACATCGATTGTGGTGTGGATCTTAATGTCTTTCCCCACCCGCAATGTTGCTTTTAAGCGCAAACGCATATTGGCACTGGCCAATGTTCTCGCGTAATCGTTGGGGTCTTTCAGATTCTTGCGCAGTTGAGTGCGATAGTCGCCGCCATCCAGTGGGGTATATGCACCGATCGGATTGTAAAACGGAAACCAGAAAAAGCGTGCACGTTTGTAGCCAGGTGCAGTGATCTCTTCTCCTGGAACTCCAGGAGACACACCGAGGGACATGTTTTGAAGGATATCGCCCCGAAATCGAAAGTATCCATGTAACTCTAATATGGGGCCACTGTCTTGTGCTTGTGCTGTCGACGAACCCAATGGAAACGATAGACCAAAGAAAAAGGCAACTCCAAAAAGGAGGCATTGTCCCAGGGAAATGGCGGTTTTCTTTTTGCGATATACCATGGCACTCTCTTTAAGTGTGCAAGCGGAAGTCATAACTTTATTCACGAGGGGTTCTCCGTTGTCGCGAATCTCTGCAGGATGAGGTTGGTCAATTCATGACGCAACCCATAGGTGTGAGAATACCGATGTTGCGAGTGGATCGAGTTGCCGTAACGAATGGTAGTTGCTAGCATAGCTAGAAATCTCTGTCAAGACGTAGGAGGGGGGGGCCCTTGTGTTTTACCGATGATTCGGTTTTGATGAGGGCTTGTGTCTTTGAAGCTTCGAACTTTGAGGAGGTAACCCTGGCATGGAAGAACGTCGGAGACCAAAGTATTATGGTGGTATTCCTGAGCCACCTCGTTTCTCGTCGTCACAAGTCTCTCTACCCAAGTTTTTTGTGGGTGTACTTTTAAGCTCTATGTTGGCCTCTGGTCTGACGTGGTACATTGTTGAGTATATGACGGTTCCAGAGGTCAAAGCTCGAAAGATCTCTCGACGTCGAAACCTGACATTTGGAGAGAAACGCAATATTCGCATCTTTCAGCGCAATGCACGATCGGTGGTTTACATTACGAAACTCCAACGACAACGTGACTTCTTCAGTATGAATGTATACCAGATCCCGCGAGGAACAGGGACTGGTTTTATCTGGGATCGAGCAGGTCATATCGTCACGAACTTTCATGTGATCCGCGGTGCCAGCTCTGTGCGTGTCCGACTGTCGGACCACTCGACCTGGACCGCCCGGGTTGTGGGTCGAGATCCCAGCAAAGATCTCGCGGTTCTGCGAATTCGTGCGCCTCGATCCAAGCTTCGACCCATTCGCGTGGGACGCTCTGGCAATCTGCGTGTCGGTCAAAAAGTCTATGCGATCGGGAACCCCTTTGGCCTCGATCGCACTCTGACTGTCGGTGTTGTTAGTGCTCTGAACCGACAAATTAAGTCTCTTACCGGACGCCCCATTCAAGGTGTGATTCAAACAGACGCTGCGATTAACCCCGGTAACTCGGGTGGTCCGCTGATTGACACTTCCGGCCTTCTCATCGGTGTTAATACGGCGATCTACAGCCCCTCTCGGGCCAGTGCTGGTATTGGCTTTGCGGTTCCTGTTGACACGGTTAATCGCGTGGTCCCCTCGCTGATTAAATACGGTCGAATGATTCGCCCAAGGATCGGTGTGATTATTATTCAAGACCCGAACTTCGTGAAAAGCTTGGGCAAGCTTGGGGTTATGATCGCTCGCATCTCTCGACGAGGACCCGCTGCACGTGCAGGACTTCGCGGGGTACGAGAAACCGCTGATGGCGATCTTCTTCTTGGAGATATTATTATCGCCATCAATGGCCGGAAGGTTAAGACATCCAACGATCTTCTCACCTACATCGAAAAGAAAAAAATAGGAGACGTTGTCATCCTTACCATCGATCGATACAACAAGAAGATGAAAGTCAAAATTAAACTGTATTGAACAGGCCACCGACTGCCATTTAAAAAAATGGATGTTGCGAAATCTTCTGTATCTCCGTGGGACGCAACTTTCGGTTCGTTCATTGCTTTGGGGGGAACCCACGGGGAGTCCAGTTCTAACACCCTTCCTCATGTGGGACGCAACATTCGGTTCATTGCTTTGGGATGAGCCTACGGGGAGTCCGGTTCTAACACCCTTCCTCATGTGGGACGCAACATTCGGTTCATTACTTTGGGATGAGAGGTTCTGGATTGAGGTTGGCGAGTTGGTCTGAGAGGCCGCCTCGGGGTCGGCGGGGACGTTCGTAGCTGTCGGGAATATAGGTTGGTTCGGGGTAGGCGACGATGCGTCCTTCAAAATTGCGTAAGATCGTTTGGGTGGGAGACATGCTGAGGATATAATTGGGCAGGATCGGTACTTTTCCGCCACCTTGGGGCAAGTCGACCACATACTGAGGGATGGCGAGGCCTCCAAGTCGTCCACGCAGGGCTTCCATGATCTCAATGCCTCTGGAGATCGGGGTGCGCAGGTGTTCAATACCTTGGATCAAGTCGCATTGGTGTAGGTAGTATGGACGTACTCGAATGCGCATCAGGTGGCGCAACAGGTCTTCCAAGATATCGGGGTGATCGTTGACTCCACGAAGCAACACAGCCTGATTGTTTACGGGGCATCCTGCTTGGAGCAGGCGCTGACAGGCACGAGTGGCTATGGGGGTGACCTCAGCGGGATGGTTGAAGTGAGTTACAACCCAGACAGGGTGGTGCTTGGATAGCATCTCACAGAGTTTTGTGGTCACTCGCATTGGCATTAACACGGGGATTCGGGTGCCGATCCGAACGATCTCTACACTTTCAACTGCACTCACAGCAGACAAGACTTCCTCCAAGCGAGCATCGCTGAGAGTGAGTGGGTCACCGCCTGAGAGGATCACATCTTTCACTGCGGGGGTCGCACGAAGATACTCGACCCATTGCTCTATTTGTTGGCGAGAGGCAGCAGCGACATCAATGCCAACAAAGCGTTTGCGAGTGCAGTGACGGCAGTAGACGGGACAGAGACCATTGAGTAGCAGTACTACACGATCAGGATAGCGATGAACCAAGCCGGGAACCGGGCTATGTGTTTCTTCGGCGAGGGGATCACGAAAGAGAACCGGGGCATCTTGCAGCTCCGATGCCTGTGGAATTCCCATCCGGCCGATTGGATCAAGAGCAGATGGATTTTGCATTAATGACAAATAATAGGGAGTGACTGCAAAGGGATAACGTTGTGCGACCGCTTCTTGCTCTGGTGATGGTCTCCATTCGGGCCACAGGACCCGAAGATCCTGGAGTGATGTCAGACGGTGAGACATTTGCCAGTGCCAGTCATCACGTTGCCACTCCTCGCGTGTGAGGCTCTGTAGAAGGCGGGCTCTTTTGGACAAATTCATTGTCGAGCCGCTCCCATTTCGTGTGGAAGGGACAGTGGCATACGATGCTGAAGCCTCTGAAGGAGGACGAGTGTTTGGACTGTTCGAGGAGTCTTCTTGCAGATCGAGTCGCTTCATTGTATCGGGTCAGTCTTCGTGGGGGTTGGGAAGTGCTGAGAATGGCGTATGGATAGCTGATTCTGTTGAACTTGTCAAAAACTTGCTGTGGATGCGGTGGTTTCGCTATGATCAACTGTCATTCTTATTCGTTGGCACTATCCTATGAGGAGTCTATGAACAAGTCACGAAACGGCCGCATCTCCAGGCCCAAAAGAACAATCACCCACCGTATGCGAGAAGCTCTGGCCCTGATCGGTCTTACGCTTGGAGCCATCCTCTTCTTGAGTCTTGTGACCTACCATGCTGACGATCCGTCTTGGAGCGTGACAGGTTCAGGAACACCATACAAT
>JALTMC010000371.1 GCA_027005175.1 Myxococcales bacterium | reverse complement strand
TTTACACATCTCTATGTATGCCTTAATATTGTTCATCGCCAATGCAAGGATGAGTCGTTCTCACGCGATCCAGAAAGGATGGTATAGAAAATCCAAAACAACGCAATACAGTGCCTTGTCCACTGCACAATCACATGGCATGATAGAGGTTTGGAATTCCGTGGTTGTGCTTTTGTGAGTCCAACTTCTACGGATAGTCCTTGCGTTGAAGAAACAACTCTCTTATTAAGTAAGGAAACTCTCCTTTTCAAAGACAGAGCCTTGAACCAACAAATAAAAGGGCCAGATTATGCTGCGTGTCACAATCCAGGAGAAAAACGGACAGCGCGAAGAACTCTCCTTTGATAGTCTCAATGAACTTTCAATCGGACGAGTTCCTAGCAACGAAATTCCGTTACCCAAAAATAATGTATCCAAACGCCATGCGAAAGTCGTTTGGAACAACGGTTGGGAACTCCAAGACCTCAAAAGTACCAACGGAACTTTTGTAAACGGTCAACAAGTCGATCTCCATCGACTCGCTCCAGGAGACCAAGTCATCATTGGTGACTTCCTGTTGTTATTCGACCACCAAACAGCCCACTCTTCCGCAGCGAATCATCCCGGTATGCCTCCTGGTCCCGGTATGCCTCCTGGACCCGGCATGCCTCCTGGACCCGGCATGCCTCCTGGACCCGGTATGGCCTCTGGACCCGGCATGCCTCCTGGACCTGGTATGCCTCCTGGTCCCGGTATGCCTCCTGGTCCCGGTATGCCTCCTGGTCCTGGTATGGCCTCTGGCCCTGGTATGGCCTCTGGCCCTGGTATGCCTCCACCGATGGGTGCATCTCCACCGATGAGTGCATCTCCACCAATGGGTGCCCCTTCAACAGCTCCACCGATGGGCTCACCGATGAGAGCGCCGATGAGTGCTCCACCGATGAGACCTCCCGTGGGAGTTCCATCCACTCCACCAACAGGTGCTCCACCCATGAGCGCGATGAATGCCCCCCCCCCTGCCCCACCATCCAGTGTGGGAGGACAGAGTGGCTTTCCAGGTAGTGCGCCAACGACACGTCCCCCCGTTCCTCCACCCTTTGGTGCGCCCGGAACAGGTCCGGGAACCTCTCCTACCCCTCCTCCGGGAATACCCGCAGCTCCAGCGGGTATGCGACCACCTCTGTCACAACCTCCAAGTCCCCCAGCTTCAGGTCTGGTAGGTCCCCCGTCTTCGCCTCCGATGAGTGCTCCCCCTCTTTCAACAGCACCGCCATCTGCGACAGATCTTGGACCTCCTCCACCTCGGGTGGAAACAGCACCACCCGTGGCCGCCTCATCCATGCCATCTGTTCCATCGATGCCGTCCGTTCCCTCTGTTCCCAACGTACCAGCCGCTTCTCAAGAAGCAGATACGCCTGCGCCTGCTTCAGTAACTCCAGCTCCAGCAGAGAGCGTGGAAGTGGCTGCTCCAGAAATCAGTGAACAAATAGCTGCTATCGGAGGAATTGGTCCCCTTGGTGGCACAGCAGAAGAAGCAACCAACGACTCTCTTGATCAGATCGACGCTGCAGCAAAAAGCTCTGCGCCTGTGAAACTACAGGCTTTGCCATCAAGTGATTGGCCTACAACACCAGAGCTTGACAACCTTGCTCCAGAGCAACAAACCTGGGCCCGCGTGGTCAACCAGATTTCACAACAACTGCAAAGAAGCTTTACAGGTCTGGCACTGCGCCCACTCCCGGCTGACGCCCCACAACGCCAAAAACTAGCAGAGGCAGCTCAAGAGTTGGCCCAAGATCTCGCTCAGGAACACGGCCTGGATGCAGCAGACATTAGCAATGCTGCCGTCTGTGAGATATCGGGTTGGGGACCTTTGGAAGGATTGCTTGCTGATCCTGAGATCAGCACCATCATGGTGAATGGATTCAGCCAGATCTATGTCGAACGCAATGGCACTCTCGAAGCCACAAATCTGTTATTTTCTAGCCAAGATGCATTGCAACAAACTGTAGAGCGAGTGTTTGCACCACAAGGTATTCGATTGCGTTCGAACACCGGTGCCATCGAAACCCGATTGGAAGATGGCACCTGGATTCACGCCATCACACCGCCTGTGGCCAATCACGGTATGTCCTTGGTTGTTCAACCTCCCCGAAGCCAGTGGCACAGCATGGAACAACTGGTGCAAGCAGGTCTGCTAGACGACAGAATTGCACAGTTCTTGACCACCTGTATCCACAACAAATGCAATATCCTGATCTCGGGCGATCCAGGCAGCGGTCGCACGACATTCTTGCGTGCCATGGCTGCTACGATCCCTGAACAAGAACGAATTGTTAGCGTTGAACAGACTCCAGAACTTCAACTCGAACAACCCCATTGGATCTCTCTCAGTGCACAACCACCCAACCTCTACGGTCAAGGAGCGATCTCTTCAGGAGAGTTGATCTCTCACGCCCTGCGTATCAAAGCCCAACGTATTATCCTCGGTGACATCGAAGTTGACTCGTTCCAGCGCATCCTACCCCGCATGGTGCTCGGCCTTAACGGTGTGTTGATGACCACACGCGCCAACTCCCCCGATCAAGTCATTGATCGCCTGTCCAGTATCCTCGAAACAAGCACTGATCCACACCAACAGCTCGGACAGGCCATCGATATCGTTGTACAACTCAACCAGTATGCTTGTGGAACACGAAAGATCACATCCATCTGTGAGTTCAGTGTGACTGCAGATGGTAACCTCATGTGTCAGGAAATCTTCTCTTTCCACAAAGAAGGAACGGATGCACAAGGAAAAATTATCGGAACATTTCACCCTGCTGGCGTCGTACCCATCCTCTATCAAAACCTACAAAATTTAGGACTTGACGTAGACACTTCCATTTTCTCTACATCCTAAATCCACTTTTCCTACAAGAAGTCCTACACATATACAACCCAAAAAAAAGACTAGCCCTTGTCAAGTGACCTTTAACTTGTATAATGGAAGTTTGTTTGAGAGGATTGTGTCTTTTAGATTTTGGCATCAAGGGTTTGCAAAAAGGGACTGTGACGGATGACGCACAAAAAACAAGACTATCCGCTTCCCGGCTATCCAACTTCCCCTTCTGCGCCACAAGGCAACCCTGAGGGTGAAGTCCTTATTCTTCCACAATCCAAACAACGTTTGACGAGTCCAGGCCCGCGTACAACGCCTACCATCCAACAAGCATTTCAGGTTCCCGCTTCACCACCTTGGCACACGCCGGTGCCCGCAAACAAGCCAACCTTTCGTCGATTGAAACAGGCCGCCTTTGCAGCCAAACACAACAGCAAGAACCAAACCGATCCCTCACAAACGCCTGAAACCGCAACACCTGCACAGCCCATGCAACCTGCACAGCCCATGCAACCTGCACAACCCATGCAACCTGCACAGCCCATGCAACCTGCACAACCCATGCAACCTGCACAGCCCATGCAACCTGCACAGCCCATGCAACCTGCACAGCCCATGCAACCTGCACAGCCCATGCAACCTGCACAGCCCATGCAACAACAGGCGGCGGCAAAGACAGGCGTTCTTCCACATACAACACAGCCACAGAAATCCCAATTGGAGCCAGTGGAGCTGATAGAGCCAGGCACATTGCCTTCTGTGCCAGCAGCTACACAGTTCTCTGATTTGATGAAAACCATCGACACAGAGAATATGCAAAACCAAGTGGCAAGCAGCGACTTTATTGGTGGTTTTGTTCTCATTGTCGAAGATGACGTGGTGAATTCACGAATCCTACAAATTCACCTTGAGAAAAACAACCTTGACACCCATGCTGCTCGGGATGGAGAAGAAGCATTACAGGTTGCTGCGGAGCTTCGACCTGATTTAATTATCCTCGATCTAATGCTGCCCACCATGGATGGCTTTGAAGTGTGTGAAAGGATTCGCCAACTTGAGGATATGGATGATGTCCCGATCATCTTCTTAACTGCTCAAGAGCAAGAAACTGAGATGCTACGAGCCTACGAAGTTGGTGCAGATGACTACATCACAAAATCCCACTTTAAGCCCGCAGTTCTCGCAGCAAAGATCAAGAAGTTTCTACGCCGACGCCAACGTCATATGTCACAAACCATCGAGGGCCTCAAACCTGGAATGACAATCGACGGACGCTATGAGATCCTACGCGAGGTCGGCCGCGGTGGAATGGGTATGGTTTACCTGGTTCGTCATCAACGACTGGGATTTTCTTTGGCCCTCAAAGCCATGAATATCGATCGCCCCAATCGAGAAAAGTCGCTAAAACGCTTTCAACGAGAAGTACAATCTCTAGCTGATCTTCATCACCCCAACCTGATTCGAATCCATGACTGCGGAACTTTCGGACAAATCCCCTACTATGTCATGGAATATATCTCAGGAGGCTCCCTCTATAGCAGAATTCAAAACCTCGGCGCTCTCTCCACAAAAGAGGCTCTTCTCATCGGTCAAAAGCTAGCAGCAGGCCTTCAGTGCGCCCACGAACACCGGATTCTACACCGCGACTTAAAAACGGAAAATATACTCTTCAAAAAAGACAACGAACCCGTGCTCACAGACTTTGGCCTTGTCCTTAATTTTGCCGACGAATCAAAACGTCTGACCAAAGTAGGCTGTGTGGTTGGCACACCTCATTATATGTCGCCAGAACAAATCACACAGCCCAACGATATCGACGGTCGCAGCGATGTATTCTCCCTCGGTATCGTACTCTACGAGATGCTAACAGGACAAAATCCACTGCTCGCATACAACCGCACTGAGGTCATGATTAAGATCGTAACAGAGGATATCCCCTCCCCTCTCACCATCAACCCTCGACTCCCCAAAGCCGCTGCTGATATCTGTATGCGTGCGCTTCGTCGCAAACGAAACCAACGCTTTCCCTCTGCCCTTGCCATGTCCCTCGCCTGTGAACAGGCCCTACAAAGAATCTAACTCAACTCATTCTTGACGACTCCCAAAGCGAAAACCAGAAGAATTCTTGCTTCAACGAGAAACACAACTGTTTCTCTCCACAAACAACGACTACCGCTGTTCCAGTCACTACCATTGCTCTCGCAGAGACAAAGCATTCTTTGTCTCTGCCACCAAACTTATGGGCTTTATGGGGCTACCAAAGGAGCTCTTGGGCATACCAGCTTTGTGAAGCTACCAAAGGATCTCTTGGGCATACCAGCTTTGTGAAGCTACCAAAGGA
>JALTMC010000370.1 GCA_027005175.1 Myxococcales bacterium | reverse complement strand
GCATAGTCCAGCCCCAACGCCGCCAAGAACGAAACCAGGACTGTGTTTTGGAACGAGAGATATCCATCGAGGTCTCCAAGGAAAGATGTTGACCCAAGAAACAATGATTTAACAAAAACAACCACCCAATCGAATCCGTACACAAGATCCTGAACCAAGTAGCCAACAGCTTAAACGTTGAACCCTCTAGAGACGTCCAACGAAGCGTCGTCGCTGCAAACGTTTGAAGTGTCTCATGATGCCCCTCTCCTCTCAATGTTTATTTAGAGACGTCCACCGAAGCGTAGTCGTTGCAAACGATAGAGTAAAGTAGCGGGGGCAACTTTGGGCTCTAGGGATAAGATCGGAATATGCCATTGTCCGGCGAGGCGTTCAACACGTTGTCTACGACGCCATTGTTCCAGGATAAAGATCTCACGAAGCATCTTGTCCTGTTCTTGGTCTCGAATAGCTTCCTCGGCTTCGAACCATGGTGTAAACGGACACAAGAACACGAGGTGTTGTCGACGTTGCCGAACCAGTTTGAGGGATCTGAGGATACCATCCCAGTGGATGATGTCATCGAGATCGCTCAGCACAGCGATCAGTTGCCCTGCATGTAGGGAGGAGGAAGCTTTTTCGATACTCTCTTGAAGGCCGACTGCTTTCTGGGTCACCCATTGATGATACCGATAAGGAAGCTCGATACCCAAAACACGGCAGGCGTATCGCAGAACCTTGTCTACCAACTGGCGATCCGACTCCCATCCTTTGGGAAATCCTAACTCGGGGTGACGCCAGACCAGATCCCATACATAAGCAACGGTTTCATGATGGGTTGGAGGAAGTTGTCCATCTTGGCGTGAAAGCAATCCTTCACGGAATAGAAATCTTCCAACCCACCCGGCAAGATGACTCAGGCGCATCTGAGAAAAAGGATAGTCTGTAATCTGATGTAGTTCTTCCAAGTGTAAGAGAATTCGGTGGAGTTGGCGTTGTCCAGATGCAGCGTTGTCATGTCGAAAGATCTCTCCATCAAAGCTAATCAGACCCACTGCATCCCGCGAGGCCAGCGAAGCTTTGGAGAACGCTGCCACCACTTCATTGGCATAATCGATGGGTCGGTGTCCCGGTATTCCCTGTCGCATCGATTGCCCGATATCCAACAACAAATAGCTCGACATTAAAGTCTCACTTTCGAATTCACGACACAAGAGTTTCTGCAACCGAACGCTGTGCTTCCAAACAATATTTCGCCGGGCATCGCCAGGGCGATAATCTCGGATGTCACGCAGTTCGGTACCTGCACCAGCTCGCTTTTGGGGAGCACCCGATTGCTCCCGCTGAATCAATCGTAGCCGACGGCCATGTCGATCAATTTTTCGTAGGGGAATGGAAGGGAGCACACGAAACAACAAAGGAACTCGAACATATCGAAACGCTCGAAACAAGTGCCACCGGTCCTCCACGTCAAATTCAAGCCCATGTATCCGAAATTTCCCCACAACAGGAGTATCCCATGTCACGGTAATATCCGCCCTCGAAGCGAGCAAGCTCACATATTTCTGCTCTCCCCAATCCAGTGTCGAAGAGGCATAGACAGAGTGGCGCAATTTAAGATGATGAAGCTGCAAGGAGGTTCGGAGACTCTGAAGCAATAAGGTGAGTTCGCCGCCCTGCCCCGAACGAAACGTCGTTGATTCTTCGGGCTTCCATTGAAGTCGAAGTCCTCGTGGTATCGAGTGTTCAGAGGAGATGTCAGGGTTCGAAGCCGATGGGTTGAAAGAAGGCTCCAAAGGACCTAACGGCCAAAAGAAAGGCTGGCTCCAACTCGCACCACCGGAAGGCAAAAGCCGTTCGGCATCAAGTCGAAATTGCAGAGACATCATGAACAAAGCAAACTGACCCAACACACCTGCACTGAAAAAATACCAATTCTGGTGCCACAATCCGAGTCCAGTAAGTAGAATCAAAAACAAGGCAAGCCAGCGACAACGACCGGTCCACTCCATCGGTGACGTCTCAGGTGGTGCCTCTGGAATCAAACATGCCTCTGTTTGTTTGACCAGCACGTGATCAATATTCATTTCGTTTTTCCATCAACAAGACATGCTCTACACCACCGAGGGCCACCTCCAAGTTCAACGTGGCATCGTGAGAAACAGGTCGTGGTGGAAGAGCCTTCCCCTCTCTCAAGACACCTGCATTGTAATACGACAACCACCCTTCCGACATGGGCAATGTCCCTATTTCCTCCCACCCGTGCTTGCGATAATAAGACACAGCTCTGGTATTTCTTGGACTGACTGTCAAACGAACCGTTGTGATACCAAGCCCAAGAAAGAACTCTTTGGTATAGTTTTCCAGTGCCTGTGTGAGACCCTGCCCTCGAAAGGTGGGCATCAGATAAAATGTATTGACGTATCCCACTGTTGGTTCTTTGGCAAAAGGTTTAAGCTCTACCATGCCTACGAGTTCATCGCCCCTCCAAGCATGAACACAACTCCCTGGTAAATAGAGCATTCGCTCCCGAAGTGCGGCAAGATAAAACTCCCCCCCCTCTCCGGCCTCTGCCCAAAATAAGGCATCCGATTGGAAGCTTACAGCAAAAGTTTCGGCGCGAATCTGAGAGCACAGTGCCCCATGTCGCTCCAGGTCGATGGTACGAAATTCGAGTGTCATAAGGGTCGAGCAGGTCGGGCTTGGGGCTTGGAAGGAGGCCGCCGAATCACAGCCACTTTGGACTTTGCCTCCTGACATACATGGGAGGCATTCCGTCCATCCAGCTCGGCTTCGGGTTGCATAATCACACGATGAGCAACAATCGGCTCTACAAGCTCACGGATATCGTCGGGAGCCACATAGTCCCGGCCTCTCACAAAAGCTAACGCCCGAGACGCATGCAACAGGCCAAGGCTCGCACGAGGAGACGCTCCTAACAAAACATCCCGATGTTTCCGTGTATAATGAACAATGTCAATGATATAATCTTCAAGTTCTTCTGACAGATGGATCTCCTCCACCAGCATGCGCCATTGCAAGATGGTCTCTGCCTCTACCACCTGCAACACAGGCTTGGGTATA
This sequence comes from Myxococcales bacterium, assembly GCA_027005175.1. Taxonomy (GTDB): domain Bacteria; phylum Myxococcota_C; class UBA6777; order UBA6777; family UBA6777; genus M3003. The sequence goes on along the minus strand of JALTMC010000370.1, from coordinate 2,150 downwards.
CTCTTATACCGACGCAGGATCTCTTTCTCGACTTTGCGTCCGGGATACTCGATATACAGCTTCATTAAAAAGCGGTCCAACTGAGCCTCTGGCAACAGATATACCCCTTCCTGCTCCACCGGATTTTGAGTCGCTAGAACCATATAAGGAGCGTACAGCGGATGACGCTCCCCTTCAATGGTAATCTGCTGCTCTGCCATCGCCTCCAACATCGCACTCTGCGTCTTGGCCGGTGCACGGTTCACCTCATCTGCCAACACGACGTTGGCAAACAACGGACCCTTACGCAATATAAACTCTTGCTCTCGCGCATGAAAGATATAACTCCCCGTGATGTCAGCAGGCAACAGATCTGGCGTAAATTGTATGCGTTGAAAATCAACACCCAAACAAGAAGCAAATGCCTTGACCAAGGTTGTTTTCGCAACCCCTGGCACTCCCTCCAGCAAGATATGCCCTCCCGAAAGAAGCCCCGTCAACAACATCTCTACCAGAGCCTGCCCCCCCACATAGACCTTGGAAATCTCCTCCTGAATCTGCTGAATCTGTTCATGTGTCGAAACATCCTGCAATGTCATCTCCTTCAGTCGTCGAAAGATCGAAAAGTCGAAAACAAGGGACCTTCCATAAGAAAAGTCGAAAACAAGGGACCTTCCATAAGAAAAGTCGAAAACAAGGGACCTTCCATAAAAAAGGTCGAAAACAAGGGACCTTCCATAAAAAAGGTCGAAAACAAGGGACCTTCCATAAAAAAGGTCGAAAACAAGGGACCTTCCATAAAAAAGGTCGAAAACAAGGGACCTTCCATAAGAAAAGTCAAAATGTTGCCGTTCATTGTTCTGTACAAACTGATGGATTCTACGATGAAGCTCATCGTTTGTAAGTAAGGCCGTCACATCCTACCACAGGTTTTCGATTAACTTTTTTGATTTTTTATCGAACCCGTCTGACTCTCTCCCGTAATACCCCACAACAAGACGGGATAAACCTTCTATTTCCCTTTCACCAAGAAAGGGACGAACGATACGATAAAGGCTAGAGACATGAGTATCCAATTTTCCATTCAAACAAGTTGTGCTGTAAGTGTTTCGCTACAAACGCAACAAACGACCTCCTCTGTCTTTGCACAAGCCAACACCAATCCCAGTACCCTCCCCCCTCTGAATCATCACGATCAAGACCTCTTGTTTGATGGCCTTGCTATTCTTCCGGCAGACCTTCTATGCCTTGAGAATCATCCAAGCCATCAACATGTACCCGAACCCCTATATCCAAGTGATCTCAACTAACTCTTCGACAAAAAGAGTCAGTATAAGAGCCGCCTGGGTACAACAACTCAGGCGGTTTTTTTTGGTTCGTCATGAGTCGCAGGTCAAAAGAAGACCCATAGGATTCTTATGTCATAGGATATTTGCATCCTTACCATGAATCAGCAATACCGACTTGATTCGCGACTTGTAGTTCACCGTTCTTGTGCAATCGAAGGCTCTCTTCTGGTGGTTGTAGTGTAGTGGCAACACGTGAGGTTGTGGTCCTCAAATTGGGGGTTCGATTCCCCTCAATCACCCTCTTTGGAGATGTGATGAAACGGTATCATATCTGACTGTTAATCAGACTTTCCCGGTTCAAATCCGGGCATCTCCTCTGGGGTCCCTTGGTCTAGCCTGGTCAGGACGTCGGACTGTCACTCCGGTAGCGCGGGTTCAAATCCCGTAGGGACCGCTCTTTCCATTTCAACCGAGTCCGTTCAAACAAGTGACTTCACACGTTTGACCGGCTCCATTTCGGCCCATTCTTGGGGTGTAGTGCAGTGGTAGCACTCTGTGTTTGGAACACAGATGTCGTAGGTTCGATCCCTACCACCCCAACTCATAAACAAGCCACTTGATGTGGCAAAGGAGACAATCATGGAATTCAATGAACAAAGAGGCGCGTGCCGCACAACTCGAACAATACGGCCCCTTGGTCTAACGGCAGGACGCTGGACTTTCACTCCAGAAATTGCGGGTTCGAATCCCGTAGGGGTCATTCATAACTAAATCTACGTTCGCGTATCATTGCTTTCCAAGTACAGAGTCCCCTTGGGACTTACCCCATGACTATATCATGTTGCCTCGCAGACCCGTACTTTCGTGCGGGGCGTCATATCG
>JALTMC010000369.1 GCA_027005175.1 Myxococcales bacterium | reverse complement strand
TGGTCACAGTAAGCATCACAGGGAGAGCCACAGACACCGCCAGAGCTGGAGATACCAGAGTGGGGGCAATGTGTCTTGGCGTCGGCCTTGGAGGGCGCACCTGCGTGATAGGCGCGACAGTATACGGTGTTTCCGGCTTTGTCGTCCGCTTTGCCTTCGGGCATGGCTTTGCAAGCGGTCATACAAGATGCTTTGTCAGCATAAGACTTGTTGGCACCTGTACAATTGGCCAAGGCATTGTCACAGTAGAGGTCGCATGCTTTTTTGGGTGGCACTTTTTTACCACAAACGCCGCCGCCATCTTTACCAGCGTGCTTGCAATGAGTTGCTGCATCACCGGCGGAGGGGAAGCTTGCGTGGTAGGCGCGACAGGCGATGGTGTCACCGGCTTTGTCATCCCATTTCCCAACGGGCTTACCTTTGCACCATGCCATACAAGCCGCTTTGTCTTTGTGTTGCTCGTTGGTGCCTTTGCAGTTGGCAGTGACTTGATCACAGTAGGCATCACAGGGAGTTCCACAGACACCGCCAGAGCTAGAGATACCAGCATGGGGGCAATGCGTCTTGGCATCGGCCTTGGCGGGAGCACCGGCGTGATAGGCACGACAGTATGCGGTGTTTCCGGCTTTGTCGTCCGCTTTGCCTTCGGGCATGGCTTTGCAAGCCACCATACAAGATGCTTTGTCAGCATAAGACTTGTTGGCGCCTGTACAGTTGGCCATGATATTGTCGCAGTAGAGCTTGCAAGCGCTTCCTGCCACAGGTGTATCAGGTTTCGTTTCGGGGGTTGTCTCTTGGTTGCCGGCGTCTGTCGTTACTTCGGTATTTGACTCCGTTTTCTCATCATTTTTGGGCGGTCCACATGCGGCCAAGCCAACCATGAAACACAATAACAATAGCCATCCATACTTTCTCTTCATACAATCCGTCTCCACTCGTTTTGAACATTCACTGTTCATGGTCACTGTACTGGACCAATGCTAAAAGAAATGAAACTACTGGGAACAAGGCATCACAATCGCAGGAACACAGGGTTTTGTCTAGTTAACAACTATGGAACTCTGTCGCTTGCGCCTGTGAACAATGTTGGTTCTGCTGTTACTACGCGACCCCAACAGTTTTGGATTTATCATGAAACAAATCATTGCATTTGTTTCATCACAAATGTGGAAGTCGTGATGTGACTTCTCTTTCTTATCTTTTGTCTCAACAAATTTTGAGCCATGGCAAAACAAAAGACCGATCTTTCCAGAAGGGCTTCACCCAACAAAGTGAGGAGTGTGCTTTTTTAGACTTCCTCTTACCATGAGGGTGGATATGGATCGAGCTTTGATGGTATTTGATTTGTGTCTCACAATAACACACAACAATGTCATAGTGTGAGTGAGGATTTGCCTCTCTTTCCATGGAAAAGCTGTCTCTCTTTTAATCACTTGCAATCTTAGAACGTTATGATTCGGGCAAGACGATGTTATTGGAATTGAAAATCAAAGATCTGGCTATTATTTCTTCTACCACTTTACAATTTGGTGAAGGGTTGCATGTGTTTACAGGGGAAACAGGGGCTGGGAAATCGATCCTGTTGGCAGCATTAAATCTGGTTTTGGGAGGGCGTGGTGATCGCGGGAAGATCCGATCTGGACAAACAAGAGCCTGGGTTGAAGCTCTCTTTACTGTGCAGTCATCTGTAGAGCCTCTGTTGCGATCTTGGGGGATTGAGGCTGATCCCATGGAGCCTCTCGCGTTGCGTCGGATTATCCACCGCAATGGTCGCTCTAGAGCCTATATCAACAGCACCTCTGTTCCTGCGAGCCACCTCCGAACGTTGGCTCCGTTGCTTGTAAGCTTTGGTCGTCAGCACGATCAAAATACGTTGCTTCATCCCAACCAACATCTTGAATTGCTTGATCGTTTTGCAGGTTGTGAAAAAGAGCGCAGACGGGTGGAGAAGAAACACCAGCACCTGGATCTGTTGTTGCGGGAACATGAAGAGTTGGAAGAGCAACATACAACCAGGCAAGAGCGCTTGGAATTTCTACAGTATCAGTACGATGCGATTCAAGAGGTTGGACCGTTGCCTGGAGAGTGGGATGAGCTGACGGAAGAATTGGCTCAACTGAGTTCCAGTGAGGAAGAGAAAAAGCGCATCGAAGAGGTTGAAGGCCTTCTTATGGGTTGTGATGACGCGATCCAAACCAAGCTATCGAGTGCCATTCAGGTGCTAGAAAAGTGTGATAGCATGGGTTCTTTGCAAGAAGAAGTTGTGGAAGAACTGGAACGAGCATTGTTTGCGATAGAAGAGAGTGCTCGCTCTTTGAAAGGGTACCAGCGCAGGCTAGACTCTTTTCCACATCGCAGCAAAGAGATAGAGGAGCGCCTGGAGGAGCTACACCAACTCCATGAAAAGTATGGTGGAAATTGGGATGCTGTCTTTGCTCGATTGGAGCAACTCGAAGAAGAAATTCAGCAGCTTCATCGGAGCAATGCACGTGTGAGGGAGCTTCTTCCTCTCATGGATATCGCGGAGGAGGAGCTGGTTCAATCACTTGAACCACTGACTCAAAAAAGACACAAAGCAGCCAAAACAATGGCGACTCAGCTTGAGGCGGAGCTTGCAGATCTGGCAATGCCAGGAGCGCGTTTTCAAGTGGCCTTTCAACCTCTGTTGCCCCATGAAGGGATCTCTTGTATCGCTGTTGATGAAGGTGACTCCGACACCGAGATCGTTGTGAATGTTCGAGGTGCCGAACGTGCCGCCTTTTTACTGGCCGCAAACCCAGGAGAAGATCTCAGGCCTCTTGAGCGTGTCGCGTCTGGGGGGGAGTTGAGTCGGATACTGCTAGCATTAAAGCGGGTCTTGACGCATCTCTCAGAGGTCTCCACTCTGGTCTTTGATGAGATCGATGCAGGGGTTTCCGGTGCAGCAGCCACACAAATTGCACAGAAACTGCGTCAAATTGTTGAGGAAAATGTACAGAGAACAGACACACCTTCGATACAGATCATCTGTATTACACATACACCTCAGATCGCAGCAGAAGCGGATCATCACTTTTTAATTCAAAAGGCCGTGAGAGAAGGTCGAACGATCTCATCCGTCACCTTGATGGAAGAAGAACAACGAGTCGGAGAACTTGCTCGAATGTTGGCTGGCCGAGAGTCCAATGAGCAGGCTCTAGAACTCGCCCGGAAGCTTCTGCTCAAACCCGCAACTCTCGCGATCGCAAGTTAAGGCCGGCGTTCCGCATACTGAACAAGTGAACCAATACTACTTACATGAAATAGCTTGATAAAATAAATACCTTCGATGATGGTTGTGCTTTGTTATGTCAACTCCGCGATCGAAGAATCGCCATGTCCAGCAAAAATGCGCCTTGAAAAATAAGGGCTTTTTCGAGTAATCTCTACGATTCATTTGTTCCGTGCGGAATGTCAGTTAAGGGCGGGATACGATCGGAATTGTACTCTGTCTCGTTTGTTTCTTCAGCAATCATGAGTTATGCGGGTTAAGTGAAGAACCACCGGCTTAGTTGGAAAACCCGCATCATCATTACCCATTTACGATTTCGTTTGCGAATGAAGGCGGGGAGGGTGTGGGCATCTTTGAGGAAATCGTTGCGCAGATGGCGACTTTCCTCGATCTTGTCCTGGTTGTGGAGGTGGAGGGACAATCGATAGACAGGCTCTGCAAGGGAGCGATTGGCCTGGCAAGCTTTTTGAAGCCAGGATTCCGCAGTTTCAAACTCTTTCTTTTCCTGATAAGCCCGTCCTAGTTGCAGAAACACTTCTCCCTGTCCACCTGTAGAGTCAAGGGTGAGGGACTCTTTGTAAAGAGCAATGGCTCGATCTTGTTCGTTGCGAGCGAGCAATGTGTCTGCCAAGGCATCAAGAAGTCGTGGATCAAGAAAGTTTTGTTTCTTTTGGATCTGATGTGCTTCTTCAAGGTAGGGGAGGGCGCGACGGTACTTTTTTTGTTTGAGGAGCATACTACCGAGCTGGAAACGTGCGCCGGCATCAATGGGGTTGGCAAGCTCTGCCATCCGGGCCCGGATGAAGTTTTTGAGCTTGCGACGTTTGTTCAACCAAACAGAGAGGTAAGGCAAACCAAAGACAGCAAGTATGACCCAAAACCAGATCGAGTATAGCAGCCACCAAAAGATCCCAAACAGAAAGTCATACCAGTGACGTTTGCGTGGTTGGTAGTATCTTTGTCTCCACTGCTGTCGGCGCAGCTCTTCCTGCCATTGTTGTTGACGAAGCTGTTGGGGAGTGAGGTGCTTTGGAGACGTGTTCGCAGCCCTGGACACAGGGCGTTTCAGGGAACTCTTGGGAGCACTGCTTGAGCTTGAGCTTGTACTTTGGCCTTGTGCGTATGTGTTCTGAGAGAGGCAAAGACCAAGGTTCACGCTGAAAGTCAAGGTGGTGCAAAGGTATGCCATGTAAAGAGTTTTTCGGTGTGTCATCATCGTGGTTTCAACCGTCTTCATCCTGTAGGGTTACAGCGTCAAGAGTAGAGGACGATGTAGGGGGATGAGATTGTAGAATTTTCTCCAGCTCATGACGGTGATTGGCTTCAATTTGTTCGATCCCCATGGAGAGAAGGCCTTGCAATGTGTTGTTCAACAAAGCACGAAGCGGCGGCTGTCGATCGGAAGGAAGCTGAGGTAGTTGCTGTTGCAATGTTTCATGCCAGTGGTAGAGAAAGCGTCGTTTGGCCTCTAATATCTGGTGGTATAAATTTCGCAGTGTGTGGTTGTGAAGTCGCTCTCGTCGCCAACCTTCTTCCACAAGATGCTTGCATAGCAGGTCCTTTTCATCAGGACATGTTGGAGCGTTTGCTCCCTCTTCTCTTTTGGCTGAATTCCTTTGTTTCTCTGCTCTTGATGAGGTCTCTCGCGCTTCGATACTTCTGCTTTGAAGCTGTTGTTGCTCTGCAATGGAGAGCTTCTCTCTCCAAAAGGTCTCTCCTTCGCTAGAGAGAGACAATGCGGCACGCAAGAGGCCAATCGCTTCGTGGAATGCGGTCGCTTCTTGCTCCAACTCCCGAACTTGTTGACGGATATCACGTTCGAGAACCTGTGGATCAGGAACTGCACTGGGATGGCGTAAAAATTGTCGAAACATGAGCAGATCAGATCATCTCATCTTCTTTTGAAGTTTTTTAGAAGGTGATGCCACCAGAGAATTGCAGGGCCCAGATGAAAGTGTCGCGTTGTT
>JALTMC010000368.1:4038-18248 GCA_027005175.1 Myxococcales bacterium | reverse complement strand
CTCCCTGCCCTTCCCGCTCTTCGTGATGTGGTTGCCTTAGGAGAAAGACGGGACTTTGCAGTTTCTTACTTTGCTTTGTATTTGGTTCTGTCTCGTCTCAAAGCAAGCCCTTTTCGAAAGCTCTTGCATCGTCAGATTCACTCCTTGATTCGAGCAAAAGCCCTTGAGTCTGAGGGGTTTCCTTGCCACGTTCTCGCGGTTGATGGCAAGACCATTTATGACGGAAAGAAGAAGCTCAACAAGTTTTGTCAACGAACCACAGACAGCCGAACAGGTCAGCTTCGTTGGCATTTGAAAGTCCTTCGCGCTGTGCTTACCAACGTTTTGCTTTACTTCCTTGCTCCATCCCACTACAAATCAAGTCTGTCTGTTACCCTGCTCTGTTTCCATTGAAAGCTTGCTTCTGTTACCATTGAAAGAGCAACTGTTCTGCGCTAAATCCCGGCCCCCAGGTTAGCATGACGCCGGGCTTTTGGCTTGGAGGTACTTCTCGCAGGTACTTCTCCAGCACAAAGAAGACAGTGGGGCTCGACATATTTCCATGGTGCTTTAATATTTGGTACGCATGTCGAAACTTTTCTTGTGGGAGCTGCATACTTTCGGCGTAGGCTGCCAGGACTCTCGCTCCTCCAGGGTGGGCCACAAAGTGTTGGACGCTATTGGGTTCAATGTCCCAGGCTTGACAGGCTTCTTTGAAGAGAGAGGGTAAGTGTTCAAGGACTAAGGATGGAATCGAGCGGTCAAACCGGACCATTAATCCAGAGTTCACAAGGTCCCAACCCATGACATACTCTGTGTTGGGGAAGAGAGTGCTGTGACTTTCGAGCAATTGGAGATGCGGCGTTTCCAAGTTGGATGTGTCACAATGTTCAATCACAACGGCAGCGGAGCCGTCAGCAAATAAACTCACAGCGACCAGATTGGCTTTTGACATATCGTTGGCTTGAAAGGTCAATGTGCATAACTCTGTGGCAACAACCAACACGGGTTTGTTGGGCATGGTCTTGGCGATTTGCTGGGCTCTGGCTAAGCCAGAGACTCCACCGGCACAACCCAGTCCCCAGATCGGGATGCGTTGGGCGTGAGACGACATTCCCAATCGCTGCATCAAGGGAGCATCCAGGCTGGGAGTTGCAATGCCTGTCGAAGAGAGGAAGAGGATGGCACCGATGTCAGCGGGATCTATCTTGGCTCGCTCTATTGCCTGACGAGCCGCTTGTTCGGAGATACTGAGAGCAACATCAAGGTAGATCTCATTGGCTTCTTTAAAAGTGTGAGGCTGCCCAAACCACGAGAGGGGCTGTGCGAGGAAGCGTCGCTCGATCTGAGTATTCTTAAAGAGTGGTAACAATCGATCCAGATCGTGAAGATCATCTTTAAACATTTGTGAAGCAAACGTTTTGGCATCAGATTGGAGCAGCTCATAGGGTGGTGTGGCTGTTCCAATTCCTCGAATGATGGTCGCGTTCATAAAAAAAACATCCTTATAATAGAAGGAATGAAGACCGTTTCCCGAATGTCGGCTCGGTTGGTTCGAATCATAACATGAAGTGCAGATCGGGGAGGGACTATGGGCTCTTGGTTAAGGTGTTATGGGCTCCTGGTTAATCCAGTTGTCGTTTGTCGGGCTCGGGCTCGGGGGTCTCGCAATTGTTGCGAAAGACAAACTGAGAAAAGCGTTTGCGATGACGACTGCTCCAGTCGATCTTCGGGCGTTGTTGCTTTTCGGGGACATAACCCAATCGGTAAATCGCCATCAGCTCAAGGTGGTCAGGTACTTTGAAGAGTTTGGTTAGCTCATCCCAGGCACCCGGTATCTCCATCGGTGTACTCACAAACTGGATGCCCATTCCCAACTCTGCACAAGTGAGCCAGATATGTTCAATCGCCATCCCCATCGAGAGCACACAATAAAATCCCGAAAGATCCTCAGGTATATACTCCTCTTTGTCCAGCATCACAGCCAACAACAATGGACTGCCGCTGATCAACTTTCTGTTGTCGTTGCCCAAAAGCTTCGGTATACCCAGCTTATTCATGAGGCTCAGCCCTGTGTCTGTGAACACTTTGCTAATAAAAGGGCGTATAATCTTTGGCATCTGGTCTATAAAAATTCCATCGCGCTTTTCATCCATCTCTGCCTGGCTGAAGCGGAAGTACTTGCGGTATCGTTGGAAAAAACGTCCCCCCTCCATGAGTTCCCTCATGGTTCGACCACCGATCTCGGCCACATTCTGGCGAATCTCAGGATCGTCAATTAAAAGAAAGCGCCAGGGTTGCGAGTTGAAGTGACTGGGTGCACGACTGGCTGCTTCGACCAACAAGTGTTGGTGTTCCATCGACACAGGGTCTGGTAAAAAGTGACCATTGGTTGTACGTCGTCGTCTGATCACTTCAAGAAATTCCATCGCTTCTCCCAAGTTCAAGGTTCTAGGTTTGTCTCTCTTTGCCAAGGTTACAACATTTGAGGAAAGTTATGTTGATCCATCTTTGGAAAGCCCATCAACAGAGTACCCAAATCTTGGGGTGGGTTCAAATCGTTGCAAGGAGGAATCCTGAAAGTCCGACAAGGGCTGCCGTTGGGTGCTTCCACGTTCCAGGCTGCGAGACTGGCATATAAGCAAGAGCAGATAAGGTGAGGAGAAGAAGTGGGTGAAACGAGAGTATGGTTGTGGCGATCATAGTGCTGAAGACAAAAAAGTACAGGATATGATGGGTGAGTCCAAGTTTCACCCATCGAAGTTGAGCAAGTAGCCCCACACCGAGGTTGATGACATACAAGCTTAGTGCCGACCACCAAGCCACTATTTGTAATGTTGACACTTCGAACTCCGAGGAATTTCAAGATGTTTCTTGTTCGAAGCAAGGGTCTGCTCTCGTCGTCTCTTGTTCGAAACAAGGGGCTGGTTTCGCATGTTTTGTTGGATGGTCTATTTCTTCCAAGTCTCACGGTATGCTACTCTCGCAAGTTGAAGTGTTGTTTTTACCACGAATGGAGTATGGGATGAAGTGTTTGGTTGGTTCGGCTCTCATCGCACTCGTTTGTATGAGTCTGGTGGGCGAACAACCTGTTTATGCAGGGCAAAGGATTAGGTTTGCAACGTTTAAAGTGGGGAAGCCCGTACCTCTTCAGGAAAAAGAGATCTCCTGGCATAAGCCAACCCGGTCCCAGGCTCAGACGTGGAGTTTGTGGGGGTGGAATGACAAAGGTTATATGGTCACTGTCTTCTTAATCTCCACCCGATTTTTAATGGTCTCCAGGTTGGGAGTGCAGTTAACCATCTACACTCCTAAAGGAAAAGTCATCCATCATGTGAAAGAGTATACGTTGAGCCATGTGAAGGGGAAGGCCAAGCGTATCTATCTCAAGGTGGCTGGTAAGCACTGGTGGGATGGATTTTTAAAGAAAGGTACTGTCCATGTTGACTATGGGATATCGGGCTGCCACCTCACCTATCGTCGAACTTTGTCGGGTTATCGCCATATGAAGGGACCCATGCGAATGGGGCGTGGTGTGTTTGAAGGTCTGATTTTTGCTCCGCGAGTGTCTCTGGCTGGCTCCCTACGTGTCGATGGAAAGAAGATCCTTTTTCAAGGGGTCGGCTATGCCGACTACACCTTGCAAACCATTACACCAAAGAATCTCGCAAAGCGGTGGTATGCAACACGTGCTGTAGGGAAGGAATACACTGTTCTCACACATCATCTTCTCACGATCAAACAGTGGAAGCCCATGAGCCTCCCCGGTCTTTCGATCGCAAGGGGCGATCGCTGGGAGTTTATGAGCCTGCCCCGCCATATCCGCTACTTTCGCGCCTATCATATGAAAAAAGACAAGGAATCAGGGCATCGTGTTCCCTGGCGTGTGATTTACAAGGCCGAAGCAGATGATGGAACTCGCTATAAGGTTGACCTCAAACATACCAAGCAAATTGTACGATTGAATCTCTTGAGCCATTTGAATCCTTTTGTTCGCTTTTTTATAAAACGTCTTTTGAGCAGTCCCTTTGTTTTTCGCTTTCAATCCACGATCACTTTGGAGATTAAACATCCGAAACAGACCATCATACGGAGAAAACTGAAAGCCTACTCAGAGTGGTTGTTCGTTCAGTGAGTCCAGGGGGGAAGAACGAATCGGCCGTGGAACCGGTCTAGCTGGTTAGCTGTTTAGCTGTTGACTTTTAAAGAGGATTCAGTATATTGTGGTTTTTCTTACTGTTGTAAGTTCGGCTGAGCAGAGGTTCATTTTTCAAGAACAGTTAAAAGCACATTCTTTACTGCAGGAAGCTGACAGTGTTTGAGTTCAGAGTGGGGCTAAAACCCTCACTCTGAGAAGAAAAAACCGACTGAAGTCGGCTCAGCCCTTTGGTTTTTCAAGAAGAGTACGTTGTTCGGAGTGCGCTGAAGCGTACTTCTCCCCCTCAGAGTGGAACTTTCGTTCCACGAATATACAGGGGAGTTCGCTGCGTCCGTTTCTTTTACAGGCTATCCGAAGCCCGCTGAGGAGCTTGCTCCATGTTTTTTGAAGGCTCTGAGAAGAAAATCAAAGTTGTTGTTGGCGAGAACACACCTTGTCTTCGCTCGTTGGGTCGCTCTTTTTGGGAGAAGATCGTGATTCAAAGTGAGGCATCGATCTTGTCGGTGGTTCAGAATGAAGTGTGTGACGCCTATCTGCTTAGCGAATCCAGCCTCTTTGTCTGGAAGAATCGCTTTGTCATGTTGACCTGTGGAAACACGATCCTGGTTGATGCATTGCTCTACTTTCTTGACCAATTCGACAATATCGATCTTCAGAGTGTTTGTTATCAGCGAAAGAATGAATACCAGCCAGAGCTTCAGAAGAGCAGCTTTGTTGAAGATGTTGAGCGTTTGAACGCTCGACTACCCGGGAAGTCCTTTCGTTTGGGCACTCTGGATTCGCATCATCAGTATTTGTACCACCTCGATCGACCCTATCGATTGCAACCAGAAGATGAGACCTTTGAGCTTTTGATGTATCACATCGATGAGTCGGTGGCTGCTGCCTTCTCTCAACCCAATCAAACATCAAAAGAGATTCGCAAGATGCTGGATGTTGATCGGCTCTTTCGTGGCTTTGAATTTGATGACTTCGTGTTTGAACCGTGTGGGTATTCTTTTAATGCTATCAAGGGAGATCGGTATGCGACACTTCATATCACTCCCGAAGCTGCCCATTCTTATGTCAGCTTTGAAACCAACCTGGACAGCGAGCAGGCAATGAGGATGCTCTCCCACTTTCGAGAGCAGCTAAAGCCTAGTAGTTGGGATGTTGTCGCCCTCGGTATCCTACCTGAAGTCCCCATGCCATCGCAGACTCTACAGTTGAGTGAGTCATCTTTGTCTCTTTCTTGCGGTTTTGACGTACGTTTCAGTCACTACCAAGCCCAAGAAAGAAAAGTAATGCAGGCTACTCCTCTTCACTCAGAGCCTCAAACAACAGAGCTTCATGGAGCTTGACTTCCCTCCTTCTCGCCTGGAACACTGGCTGGTTTGCTGTTGGTTGTAAAAACAGCCATTGACATCGCCTGATTTCGTTATACCTTCTTGGAATAGCGAATATGCTTCGGCGGTATGTCTTGCTAGGCTCGCGACTAACAGACCTCCATCGGTCCATCGAGTCGGTCGGTATTCTCGTCTCTCCATAGCATAGGATTCAACGAAATTCATAGAGATGATCACATCCATGGATTATCGTGTGGATGAGCACGTCCGTGGATTGTGGTGCGGGCAACCAGGTCTATGGATTGTGGTGCGGGCAACCAGGTCTATGGATTGTGGTGCGGGCAACCAGGTTTATGGATTGTGGTGTGGGCTGGGTTCTTGTTGTTTTTGGATTCCTTGGTTGGCATGCTCCATATTGCTGTCGTTTCTTTTTTTGGGTTACTGTGAGGATAGACGGGGAGGTCTCTTTTTTTGGGGGGACTTTGCAAGGTTTGTTTTAGATACTGTAGAATTCTTTGGAGGTGTCGTTTCTATGTAGGGAAGAGATTCTTTGTACTACGTTTAGATAGCCACAATCGGATCAAATGGGAATGCATAAAAAACTGGAACATCAAAATCAGTCAGAGCAGTCATCCAACGCTAGAGCTGAGGAAGAACCTGCTGGGAACCCCGATCTGTTTCGTACGATGAATGCAGATGAATGGCGACGAATTCAAGCAGAGTTCCTCAGTGAGCAGGCTCTCAGGGAATCACAACGGAAGTCTGAAAAGCCTCTCTCTTTTACGGATCTGCCTCTTGAGGAGATGGTCTCTGGAGTGACAGCGCAAGAGAAGGATAGCACCGAAGAAAACTGGAGTCCAGATCCCTTTCCTTCAAGTAAGTTGGCCCAATCGGCTGCGTATGATGAGCGTGATAGTGACGAAGCTCTTTCCCATTCTACAAGTTTCATTGATGTTGGATATACTTTAAATCAAAAGTACAAGTTGGTTCAGCTTTTGGGAGAAGGTATAACAGGCCGTGTCTTTTTAGCCCAACATCTTCACTGGAGAACACGATATGTGATCAAGATCTTGCATCCGTGGATCTCCCGACAAAACTCTGCGATGCAACAGTTTATCAAATCCTTTCAAGAGCTGGAGACTTTCCAGCATGAGGGGATTGTTCGGCCTTTCCTGCTAGACTATGATCCTCCTTCTGGGAGGGTGTTTTACTTTATGGACTACATTGAAGGAGAGACTTTGGTCTCTTCTCTGTTGCGTAAACACAACCAGGGGGACGATTCTCAATTCTCGAAAGAAGATGTCCTCTATCTTTTCGAGGCATTAGTTTCGATTATTACATACACACACAGCCACTCTTTCTATGCTGGCAACATTCAACCTTCTCGAATACTTCTGACACCCAATGGTCACGCGCCTCTGCAACTTCTTAGTTATGGGCTATCTTTCGCAACACAGGGTAGTTCTCCTCTCCAGTCCGGCTCTTTGCATACCATGTATTATGCTGCGCCTGAACTCAAAATGGGCAACCCCACGGTAACTGGAGCCTGCGACGTGTTTTCCATTGGTGTGATGGTGTATCAGTTGTTGACAGGTACTCTACCCATTGGTATCCCGCGACCTCCCAGTGAGGTCTCCAGTCAATGGCCAAAGTCGTTGGATCATGTCATGGCATGTGCGATGCATGCAGAGCCTGGCCAGCGATATGACTCGTTGCGTGTCTTTTTGGATGAGTTCAAGTCTGCCTTCAAACCGCGCTCCAATATGGTTCAGCTTTCGCTATCGGGTGAGGAGCCTCCTTTGACGGCTCCCGTCTCTCAAACATTTCAACCAACGGTGGCCAGTCCCCCTCCTTTCTCTCACGGAAGCAAACAAAGCTCTGTTGTTTCTCAGCACCAGCCTGGAAAAGCAAAGGCTCCATCGTCGCGGTTGGCGAATCTTTCCAAGCCTTCCACACCTCTCGGTGACTCTCATCAACGGAATGCTTCGGCATCCCGAGTTTCTTCTTTGAAGTCAGATGGTGCCTCTCGCTTGGCTGTCGGACAACATTCGAGTTCCAGGTCACACGGTATCTCACCACACAGCCCTCATCCCAATTATGGTAGTCAAACGCCACCGTCCATTTATGGTAGCCAAACTTCATCTTCCATTTCGATGAGTCATGCTGGGAACTCTCGCATTGTGAATTCTGTTATGGGCTCTTCTGGAACCCCATCCCCGGGTGAACCCATCAGCACATGGCCCGCACATGAACATCGGATCACATCCATGGCCTTAAGCCCTGATGGAAAGCTGTTGGCCTCTACTGGCGAAGAAGGGTGCTTACGTCTGTGGGCAACAGGCTCCTGGAGCCAACTGCAGACCTTGCCCATCGAAGGAACTCGCATCAGTCAATTGCGCTGGAGTTCCGATAGTCGGTATGTCGCTTTTGTGTGTGATTCCCTCTCTGTTCAGGTCTGGGATACACGACACATGCGAAAAGAGCAGGAACTTTCGCATCAGTCGAAAGTTCACGATCTTGCCTGGCACACCAAGGGCCATCTTTTGTATACGGCGTGTGCCGATCAACAAATCCATAGCTGGAATCTGCGTCTGCAACGCATCAATGGAACTTTGGAAGGACACGAAGGGGCCGTTCGTGCACTGCTCTTTGATCCCAAATCGAAGATGCTTGTATCGGGCGGTGACGATTCTCATATCAAAATGTGGAGTGTTGAACGTAAAAAACTCTTTCAAAACCTCTCTTTTACGACGGCTTCCATCTCTGCAATGACATTGTCTCACTCTTCCAATATGTTGGCGACGGGTCATGCTGACAATGTGATCCAAGTGAGGGACCTTCGCACCGGACACCTCAAGTGTTCTCTGACTGGGCACGAAGGTACTATTACCTGTCTGTCTTTTGGTCCTAACGATCGCTGGTTGGCGTCCGGATCTATGGATGGAACCCTTCGAATCTGGGACTCCCGAGAATACAAGCTTATCCACACCATCGGGCATCACAACAGCCCCGTTCATTCCATCGGAGTAAGCAATGACGGCCAATGGATAGCCTCCGCAAGCAATGAAAATACGATCTGTATCTGGGACTCCTCTCGCTGGTAATCCCCTGACTTCGCTCTGTCCTTCTCCTTTTGATGGGTAGAAGTCCCTGTCGGGACAGACTCTCTCTTTTCATCGATACTGTGACGGATGAACAACAGTATCATTGCATTATGATTTCAGAGTCCCGGTGGGGACTTCTCCCTTTTCACTATCGTTCAAACCGTCAGCCTGAGAATTCATTCTCAGGTGCTCGTTGCACATATCGTGGGTATATGTCTGCTATATGGGAGGCCGATGGGAATTCATCCCGATATTTGTGCGATTCATGAAAGGGTGATTGGAAGGGTAGAGTTTGGAGGTTGTTTTCGTTGGTTTTACAAAGGGCTTCTTTCTGAAAGGGCGATTGGAAGGGTAGAATTGGAGGGTGATTTTAGTTGGCGCGGCAAAGGACTTTCCATCCGTGTCTGCATCGACGTCCTTTGCCTCGACGGCTGCGGCGAACGTAAACGAGTCCACTTTTGAGACAATCTTTTTTGGTGGCTTTGCATTCGGGTCCATTGCCTATCCAGATGTAGCGTCTACCTCGTCGGCATATCCAGTATCTTGGGCATCTCCACTTTTGACCACTTGTGCTACAGAAAAAGTAGGGGGAGAGACGGGAGCATCGGTATTTTCGTCCACGTTTGCAATAGTATCCCTTGGGGCAGGGATAGCTTAATCCTTTCCGGCAGAAGTATTTTTCTGGGCAAGGATAGCTCAGACCTTTGGTACAGAATTTTCGATAGGGGCAGCGTTTTCGTCTACCGTTGCGGCAAATCGAACCGTCAGGGCAGGGGATCTTACCACCTTGTGTACAGTAATATCCAGCAGGACAGGGATAGGCTCGACTGTTGATACAGAGCTTGCCCCGGGGACAGCGTTTGGTGCTGCCTCTCTTGCATCTCCTCCCTGTTGGGCATGGATACGCTCTACCTCCTTCACAGTAATGTTTCTGGGGGCAAGGATACTTGCTACCATGGACACAGAGATAGCCACGCTTGCAAGGCTTGATACGTCCTTTTTGGCACAGCAATCCTTTGGGACAGGTATAACTCACTCCCCGCCTACAGTAATGATGCTCAGGGCAAGGATACTTGTTTCCTTTGTGGCATAACATTCTCCGAGGGCATCGTCGGGTGACTTTACGCCCTCTTCGCTTTGCACAATAATATCCTGGTTCTTTGCATCCTGCGTTTTCTGTGGAACTCCAGACCTCGCCCACTCCACCCACCACAAATAGAATCACGAGTGGAAGTGCATTTTGCCACATCGTATTGTCCTCCTCTCTTTCAAACAGGGCTTTCCGTGCTCCAATTTGATTGGAAACTTCTCAAGACTCATCCCACTTCTTACAGTCAATTTTTTATTAAAAATGGAATGCATTGAGTGTTAACGGTCATTCGTGTAGGAAGCCTTAGTCGAGCCCAGAGCATTTTATCCATCATCGAAGATCGAATGACGCACTTCTCTAAAACACTGACCGGTTTGAGGGACCGAGGGACCGCAAATCCTTGCAAGTTCTGACCAGACGCGACGAAGAGGCGCAGTGTAACGACTCCGATGAGGAGCAACGTAGTCAGACGCAGCAAGGCGATGCGAGACCGACCGGAGTTAAACCGGTCAGTGTTCTAAGGAGGAGTGATGTTTTGCTGTGAATAAGGCTCCTCCCACAGAGCCTGTAAACAGCGCGATGAGGTTGAGTCCAGGGAGCATGGCAATGGCACCGAGTCCCCAAATCACCATGCGTTGATGGCGCATGGCCTCCTTCTGTTGTGAATAGTTGTATCCCAAAGCTTCATAATAGGGCGTGACATAGGCCCAACCGGCGAATTGTATTCCAATGAGGAGTAAGAGTATTGGCCCTACAACGGCTCCTATCACTGGGATCAAACCAAAGAGGAAGGCAAATGCAAACAGGATGATGGAGGCTATGAGCTTGCGAACCTCTGCCCATAGTGACAGAGCCAAGCCTTTGGCAAAAGGGTGAAACTGAGGAAGGGGCTGCCCTGTTTTCTGTTGAAATGTGATTTCAAACATCCTTGTCAACAGAATGGCAGTGAGGGGATTGAGGTTCATCAGTATCGGAAACAAAGTGGGTGTTAGAAAGTAGAGAATCACAATTCCAATGAGAATTTTAAGTAGAGTCCCAAAGCTCAGCATTTGTCGTAGAAACCAGCCCCACATTCCCGAGTCACTGTTGGACTGATTGAGCCAGACAAACATGGGATCAAGAAAGGACCAACCCCACCAAAGCAAGGCCCCCATAATGATACCGTTGATCAGAACTGCAAGAAATACATAGAAGAGGAGGGAAGGGGTTTTTAGTGTGTATCCAATGGCCTTTATGGAGGCCGAGAGTCCTTCTCCAAGGCCCGCCTTGGGAAGCTGTTGGGGGCGTCGCAACATCGTTTGCTCTTCTCCGGATGAACTGATCTCTGAACGGTCTGACGATTGTAATGTATTGTTCAATGATTCTAGGTTGTTATGATGTGTTTGTTCTGTGTCGCAATATGACACAAGTATGGCTTATCTTGGTTGTGTAATCAAGATCGTTATGTCAACGTTTAACCAAAGGAGAGCCATCGATGAAAGCTTATGTGATTGCTGACTTTTTGGCGCACTTGGAAAAAGAATTTTTGGCGGAGGGGCAGAAACAACACGCAGAGGCGATTCATCAGGCATTGTCAATGATTCGTAGAGCTGGATACGATGATGAAGATCCCATTAGTGAGCCTGCTCGTGGGCACCTTTTCCCATTGATGTCGCGAGCGGGCATGGGGTTGGAAGATCTGAAAGGATACCTTCGTGCTGTTTACGGTATTCACTCTACCAAAGCGATCCCGTGGGGATTGTATGAGGATGTTTGCCAGTGGCTTATTACACAAGGTGACGAAAAGAAAAAGGAGTCATCCTCTCTGCTGGCATCCAGTCCAACACACTCTGCCGGAGCCTCTCGTATTCAAATGGAGTGGGGAGTTGTTGGGTAAAAACCTGAATCATTCAAGAGGGGGCTAACCCGCCCCTAAAGGAACGGGATTGCACGCCCACTGTAGGTTCAAGCGAGTCCGGTTTCTTTAGGATTGCTGTTCTAGGGGAAGGTGACTTTCCACAAACCACGAATATCACCCATTTTGAAGTTGGTGGCTTTGTCTTGTGGGAAGGAGCTTTTGATCAGAGCGTAGTGTTTGGCCTTGATCTGCTTGCCCACGCTGCCATGACACTTCAGGCAGAGAGGCAAAGCCAAAACAATGGGAGCATAAAATGTTTGTGCTCCTGTCTTGCTCTTTACGATCATCGGTTTAAGTGTCTTTCCTTGGCTTGCCTGCTTGATGTAGGTCGCGATGATCGCTTGCTCGGCAGGGCTGGCCGCATTTTTTGCGTTTCTTGGTTTGTGTGACACTCGTGCAAGTGTGACCTTAAACTTTTTACCCACTTGCTTGGTGGTAGGTTGTGCTACTGTGGTGCAGGTGCTGATGGCTTCGGGAATCCCTCCTTTTTTTATCGCTTTCTTCAGGCGCCCTGAAAGGGTTTTAAAGGCGGACAATGTAATGGTCTTGGCTTTCTTTATTAAAACTTTGCGAGCCAGGACTTGAGACTTTGATGACTTCGTCCGTGTTTTAGTAGATGAGGCTGGTTGTGTTGAACTTTGTTGGGTTGGTTGGGGTTGCTTCTTTTTTTTACAACCTGTCACAACAAAGCAGAGCAACAAACTAGAAAGGCATAGGTGTGGAGTGAATTTCACGAGTTTCATGGTTTTCTCCTTCTCCTCTTGTTTTTCATTGTAGATACTGTTCCAATATGTTTCCACTGCACAAGAATCCATGGTTTGTAACATGGATCATAGGACAGCGGATGAAAACCTCGTAGACCATCCCCCAAGAAGCGGTTATACTCCTCGTGGAGTATGGCGTTGTATAATGAGCCAGAGGGAGGGCTGATGTCCAGTCAGGAGATAACCAAAGAAGTTATTATTCGAGGAGTTTTGACATCACTCATCGATGTTAAAAATGCACCTGCTATCGATCCAGGCTCTCTCGTTCTATTTCTGGAGAATGAGGCCACAGAGTGGTGCGTTGATAATGTTGTTGAATTGGGTCCATTGTGGTGCTTCTGTGTACAAGAACACGGTTGGTCCGAAGAGTTCTTTCAGCTTCTTGTGATCTCGTTGCAACGTCTGTTTTTGGAGCAATCCGTTCGTTGGAATTTACCCACTGCTGTCTTTGAAAATGAGTCTTTGCCCTCATCGTATCAGGATCTACAATTTGTTTCTGTGGCAGATTCGCCACAAGTCTTTGCGACTCCTACAGATGCTTTTGTCTCTCAACGAAGAGCCTTGATCAATTGGATGGTTCTTGGGATCAGGAATTCATCCATTCGCAGGGTCATTGACCCATCCAAGCTACGTCAGTTTTTGATGGATTCTGTGGATGAGTTGTGGGTCGATGATGCAGTGCAATTGGAGTATCTGTGGGATATCTTGAGTGAGCCCGACGAAGTGACATCCGACATGGTGGTTGGGATGTTCTTGATTATGGAAGCAGAGCAGCCGGATGAGATCACTGTTGCTATCTCCTGGCCTCGCTTCTTCATCGATTTTATGTCAAAGCTGTCCGTGTCTCAAAGTCTTTCCTTTTATAAATCATTGGGGCTTGAGCCTCCTGAGTCGTTGCTGCAAATGCAAACGGCTTCCATTCCAATCCCTGTGGAGGGTGCTTCGTTTGATGGTGGTGCTTCCTTGCCGTCGGTACAGTCTCCCACAGGAAAGGGTGCGGCTTTTCAAAGGGACACAACAGGAAAGGGTGCGGCTTTTCAAAGGGATACAACAGGAAAGGGTGCGGCTTTTGAAGGCCATAGCACAGGGTCGTACCATCAAAAACGGATAAGTTCCGCTTTGAAAAAACCATCCAGAAAGATGGAGAAGAGGATTAAAGAAAAGACAAAGATCATTCGCAAGCGAAAGAATGCCTCTGATCCTGAGCAACTTCAAGTGCCTATTTGGGCAGTTGCTCTCTTTGCTTTGTTGCTTATTGGAGGGGCTGGATTTTACTTTTTATTCAAACCTGCTTCTCTTGTGGGGCAACCCATGAATGTGTCTGCATACAGTAAGTTTCTCCCTCTACAAGATCTAAGAATCAATGATACCACTGTTCAGGTGATGCCAAAACGTGATTTCTTTCTGAACACAGATGATGTTCAATCGAACTTGATCAAAACCTTGTATAAGCAGATCAAGAGCAACAACGGGTTCGTTATGAAAATGGCCATTTTTTCAACGCGTGGAAAGCTCATTCGGCTCTACAAACCCGAAGCTCCTATCACCCCACCCAAAATCAACAAAAGAGCCTCTGCACCCCGACAATAACGAACCCAGATCTGTGATAGAGAGAAGGCACGCTCTCTCTGAAGAACTGTGATTGTGGTGGCGTTGGTTGCTATCCTCCGATATGACGAAGGTTTTCCATAACACCGGTGCGATATACTTTTTGGTTGGATACGACTCCAACCATAACCGGCAGAAAGATTGCAGCCGCAAGGAGTTCTGCAAAGAGAGCTGGTGATGTGTGGACTTGGATGTTTAAGAAGCGAGTGAGAGTATAGGTTAAACCCAGTGAAACCCCCACAGCGATGAGCCCAGATAAAGCTCCGATGGTAAGAAACTCGAAC
>JALTMC010000368.1:0-4028 GCA_027005175.1 Myxococcales bacterium | reverse complement strand
AATGGAGCACTGCTGGCTTCCCAAGGTTCGCATCATCGCGACCTTGTTTCGACGTTCATTTCGACCCATATGAAGAGTTCCGGCCAGGATCAGGAGTCCCACTCCAATACAGACCCAGGCGAGAGCTTGAAGTGCACCTGCGAAGTAGTACATCAAAGTCCCAACTCGCTTGAGAATGGGAGCGAGCTGTATGGCACTAATATTGGAGTATTTGCGAACCAAGTTGCGCTGGAACATCGCGAGTTGTTTTTGGTTGTTGATATTTACGGACCCAATAAAGATTTGAGGAGCTGGCTGTAATACTTTCTTGGGCATAACCACAAAAAAGTTGGGCATCATGCTGGCCCAGTTGATGGTTCGAATGGAGGTGACTTTGACGGTTAGAGCTCGGCCCACAATATCGAATTGGAGGGTATCTCCAAGGTTTACTCCGATCCTGTTGGCGAATCGCTTTTCCAGACTGACCTCTTTGTTTGCGGTGCCGGGTTTCCAGAACTTGCCCCTGGCGATCTTTTCACTTGAATTGAGCGTATCTTTGTAAGAGAGGTTGTATTCTCGGGTCAAAAAGCGAGCGCGAGAGCGTGCCTCCATGGTCATCCCTGTGAGGTCTTTGGGTGTAATTGCTTTGGTGTTGATATGTGTTAGGCGGGCTCGTATCAATGGATTAAATGTAGACTTCTTAGCTTTGTGTTGGATGAGTAGTCGATCGACCCCTTCGCGCTGATCGGGCTGAATGTCTATTAAAAACAAGTTGGGGATGTCGTTGGCTCGGCCAATTTTAATCTCTTTGACGATGCTGTATTGAATCAGGCGTAGAGAGCCCAAGAGGGACAACCCAATGGACAAAGCCAGCAGGAAAGTGAGGGTTCGTGTACGTTGTCGGAGCAGTTGTCGCAAGCCGTGTCGGAGATGAAAGGCGAGAGCCCCACTTCCTTGCACTCCTTTGTTCCATAAATGGAGCAGGCTTAATCCAATCGCGATGAGAATGAAGCAAGTGAGAATCGTTCCGATCATGGCGGCAGTGAAAATGCTTGCAACCTGAAGGCTTTGAGAGCCTTTAAAGGTATATAAAAAGAGGCCAACGAGGACGGTGCCAGTGGTGATCACGATACTGGAGCGAGAGATCGCGATGCGGTGGATCTGGCCTCGCAGTATGCCTTGTGGAGACAACTTGGACAGCATTCGGATGGCCGCATAATTAAGGCCAACGGCCAGTACGACGGCTAGAACCATGCCTTCCAAGAGATAAGACAGGTCAAGTTGGGGCTGTATGGGAACACCAAGAGCACCTTCCAGAAAGACACTTGCTGCAAAGCTCATTCCGTATCCGAAGAGGACACCACCAAGTCCTCCAATGATTCCTATCCCAAGGCACAAACGCAGGTACAGGCGGGACACATCGGAAGGTCCGAGTCCCAGGCATCTCAGAACCCCAACATTGCTTAACTGCTCATTGAGAAAGGCTGTGACGCTCGCTGTCATTCCGATGGCACCGAGCAACAAGGCCACAAGGGAAGCGAGCAAGAAGAAGCTTGATGTTCGTCGCAAGACCTCACGCAATGTGGGTTGGGATTCACTAAAGGCAGTGATGCGAATGTAGGGGTCATTGAACTTTTGAGCCAGCATTCGTTTGAGAGCGGATGCTTTCGCAGGGCTTGTTTGGATCGAAGCGGGTAGGGCGAGTAGCGTATTGTAGCGGATTCGGCTTCCCGGTCGAAGTAGCCCTGTGTTGCGGATGGTTTTGAACGACATCATCACCCGGGGAGCCAGGCCACTTGGAGATAGAACCTGGTCCGGTTCTCGCTTGATAATCCCTAAAACCCGAAGCTTTAGACTTCCGATGGTCACAAACTCACCCCGCTTAATCTTGTGCTGAAGTGACAGCTCTTTCGCGATTAAACAACCGGGGTTTTTGTTGCTTTGGAGTTGTTTTTTGGAGCTACTGGGCTCGACATCAAGGGAGCCATACATTGGATAGGTGGCGTCAATGGCTTTCAAACTGACCAATACGGGGACTGCATTGGGCTTATTGCTCCGTAGCATCGAAGGAAATGACATTTGCCGCCCCACACGATATCCCTCTTTCTCAAGGAGGCGGATCTGTGTTGTTACTTTCTGAGGCAAAGGGCGCCAACTACCCATGACAACGTCGGCTGTGAGAAGCTCTCGGGCACGTCCTGCGATGCTGCTGTTGATGGTGGAGAGCAGATTACCGATGGCAAAAAGAAAGCCAATGCCAACAGCGATGGTCAGGGCAAAAAAGAGGATGCGCCGAAAATGTCGGCGAAACAGGCGTAAAACGATTCGATTCACCCCTGACCTCCTTCGCTTGAGAGCATTCCCTTGTTTGCGATCCTACATTGACCGTCTTTGATCGACACCTGACGGCTCATCTGTTGGGCGATGTCATGATCGTGAGTGACCATGACTAGAGTTGTTCTGAGGTTTTGGTGGAGGGACAACAGAGCATCCAAGATGGAAGAAGATGTGTTGGGATCGAGATTGCCTGTGGGTTCATCGGCAAAGATAATATCTGGTTCATGAACGTAGGCTCGTCCTATCGCGACGCGTTGTTGCTCTCCGCCCGAGAGTTGATGGGGGAAATGATGGGTTCGCTCTCCCAGCCCCAGTCTTTGTAAGATCTCTCTTGCTTTGCGGTTGGCTTCTTTGGCCGGAACACTCATGATCTCCAGGGGAAGTGCTACATTTTCCAGGGCTGTAAAGCTTGGAATTAAACGAAAATCTTGAAACACAAAGCCAACATGTTTGCGACGCCATTGGGCAAGCTGATCTTCGTCCCAATCTTGCATGCTCTGGCCTTCGAAAGAGATGCTCCCTGTAGACACACGATCCAGCCCTGCCATCAAACCCAAAAGAGTTGATTTTCCACTGCCACTTGGGCCTGTGATCGCTATCGTTTCGGCTGGAAATATCGTTAAATTCGCATCTTTCAAAATCTCCAGCTTCTGCTCCCCTGACTGAAACTGCTTGGTTACCTTCGTTAACTCCAGTAGATTTACTTGTTCACTCATCGCAAAATCCTATTCATCGAAGTCTCGACTATTGGGTACATTCAGAGTACGGAGTTTTGGTGTGACTCTGTTTGTTCGTTAGTCGGAGAAGAGTTTGGCTTGGTTGAAATAGGAGAGGACATTGCGACTGATGATCTGATGTCCTTGCCTGTTGGGGTGAATACCATCGGTGAGATTGAGCTTTTTGATGCCTGCCACATCTTTGAGTAAAAAGGGCATCAGCGGTATTTTGAATCGGGCCGCCAGGCGAGGATAGATCTCTTCAAACTGCAAATAGTACGTCTTTCCGTAGTTGCGGGGTATCTTGATGCCTGCCAGAATAACATGCACCTTTTTCTTCCGGATGCTCGTTAGGATGGTCACCAGGTTTTTTTCCAGTTGGGTCAGTGACTGACCTCGCATTCCATCGTTGGCTCCGATCGCCAGGAAAACGGTGTGTACGTCGGGTGTTAGAACCCAGTTGAGACGTCGAATGACTCCTGCGGACGTGTCGCCACTCACCCCCGCATTCCGTGTTCGCCAGGGTCGTCCTTGCTTTTTCCAATGCTGGCCTATGAGAGCCGGATAAGCCTCGGAGCTAGCGAGGCGATAACCTGCCGTAAGAGAGTCTCCCAAAAAGAGTACAATGTTACGTTTCTCTCGGGTCTCAGGCGATTTTGGGCTCTTCTTCGATGGTTTGGCCTGAGGTTTCAGTTGGGGCTTGGTTTGGGTTTGTTTGGGTATCGCTTTTTTACAACCTACGAGGGATGTAGCTAGCAGTAAGATGGTGGTCACAATAGCCCATTGTGGGAACTGTGATGAGCCTGGGTACGAGGGAATCCTGGGCACGAGCATGATCTTAACCTTGTAGTTGTGGGTCTCTCTGTTCTTTGTGTCAGCAACAAAGAGTAAGTTTGCTATTCCATTGCAAAAGTCAAACTCAAATCGTGTAAAATATTGGTAAAGGTTGTTAACAGATTGTGTTTTGGAGGCAACAGGTCATGTTTTGGAGGCAAC
>JALTMC010000367.1 GCA_027005175.1 Myxococcales bacterium | reverse complement strand
AAAACGGTAAGGCCACAGCCGAAGCCATTCGATTAATGCGAGAACAATGGGACGACGGCAAGACAAGAGAACTGTTTTTAATCCAACTCCTGCCCGAGCTGCTCGATCAGATCACTCGCGTCATCGCAGACAACCTGCACATCGAGAAACTAACAGTCCTCGACTCCGGCAATGGAGATGGTATTCCGTCCTATGTTAAAAGCCTGACAGGCTCTACAGTCACAGTCTTGGAACAGATCCAAAATGCGACAGGGCTGAATCTACCTGAACTGCTCCAACAAGCAGCCTCAACCGATAACACCAAAGCGATTTTACCCAAAGAATTTGGCTAGTCCCCACTTTCAACCAAACTCGGAACTCGGAAATGACCCAACATCGCAGTTTAGACGCCACGGATCGAAAGCTCCTCGCTCTGTTACAACGAGAAGCCACCATGAAGCGAGGGGAGCTGGCTGAAGCAGTGCAGATGTCGATACCCTCGGTAAGTGAGCGTATTAAACGTCTGGAGGCTCAGGGTATTATTAAGGGCTACCACACCCATGTAGAGCCCCGTAAGATTGGGCTGGAGGTGACGGCCTTTATCACTCTTCAGGTGGATGCCCCCAACTACCCCGAGTTACAAGAACGTGCACAAGCAGAGCCTCAGATCCTGGAATGTCATGCGGTAACAGGTGCTGGCTCACACTTCCTGAAAGTACGAACCCCCAACACTGTTAGCCTTGAGAGGTTGCTTGCTCAACTTCAATCCTGGCCCGGCGTCCAACAAACCCGCACCCATGTGGTCCTCTCCAGCCCCAAAGAAACCACGATACTACCTCTCAGCCAGTTGGAACAAAAAGAGTAGACCACGTAGACACAACGCTTACTTACCATGAAAGCAGCGACCCAACCGCAGATTCGATATTGAGACTTTGATGATAAGGCACGGTGGTGAGCTTACTTACCATGAAAGCAGCGACCCAACCGCAGAAGCAGCGACCCAACAAGTGGAACGAATACGTTCTGAAAAATCCCAGATGGACTCACAGACGCGATTGGAAATGTTCAATCGCTGTTTTTGTGGTTCGACAACCATCTCCACATCACAACACCACAAGCTACAACATCGCTACAACACGTTCCCAAAGCCAGTACGAGCCGGGCAGACCAACAAGATAGCTTCCTACCATTAAGACAGGCTTCTCTGAAAGACTCCTTCGTAAGACCCTCACAAGAAAAAAGGAAGGTATCACAAAAAGTAATTGTCCGATCTCTACACCTGCATTAAACCCAAACAAACTTGTGGGTATGGCTTGTTCGGGCAAGCCGATCGAGAGCAAGGAAGAGGCAAATCCAAGGCCATGTACGAAGCCAAACAAAAGCCCCATCCATACACCGAGACGGTCGGGATGGGATAGTCGTTCTCGACGTGTGACTTCCCATGCCCCCAAAACCAGGCTCCATGCGATACAAGCTTCGGCCGCCTGTGTTGAGACATGCAACCAACCCAACACAGTCAACCCAAGCGTAACACTGTGCGACAATGTAAACGCAGTCACTGTGAGTAGCATCAGCCGTGAAGACTGTACAAGCAGGAGCAGTACAAGGAGAAACAGCAGATGATCCCAGCCTGTCAAAACATGTAGCATTCCCATCCACATGTAGGCTCCAAGTATCTCCCATGACTTCCTCTGACGAGGTATGACCCAGGACGGATGGTTTCCAGTGAGTAAGGTTGATACTATCCGTCCTGCCGAGAGATGCACACGTATCACGACTTCCGAGATCACAAGCCCCAAACCAAGAACCCGCAAGGACTGACCCGCCAGCGATGTACTGCATTGGAGTTGATAAGAACGAACAGGTGGGTTGCGCTCCACTTGCTGGAAAGAAACTCGACAGCCTGAGGGAAAGAGAAAGGAGATGGATTTATCGATGGTTGTGGCCTTTTGAAGCGCAAAAGCACGCCCCGGCTGAACCTCTGTTATCTCCAGATATACCGTCCGCATCTTGTGTGCATAGGCGTTCGAATGGCAACTTAACCATGCCAGAACACAAAGCAAACAAACACGGATCATGGCACAAACTCAACATGGTACCGCTGTCGAAGTCGAAGTAAAAGTTGTCGATGTATCCTTTGTTTTCGTACAAGCTGATAGCTGTACAAGACTTTCTCTCGGGCTTCGGAAAACGTCATGGGTCGGCCGGGAGTACGACGAAGAAGCTTGACGAGGTGCCAGCCATACCGAGATGATACCGGCGTACTCCACTGCCCAACGGAAAGAGTACGACATGCTTTCACAAACGTAGAACCGTACTCTTGTTTAAGCTTTGTTATGGATGTTGGTCGAACTTCGTTCCCTGCCAAAAAGAGATCTCCGAATCTCGGAACCCCTGAGCGATGCGCTCTCTCCCATTGCAAGACTTTGCGACGAAGTTGTTGCAAACGTTGTTTGTCAAAATGGCGAACAAACACATGAACAAAGTGAAGGGAAGGTCGATGTTTCCAGCGTATTCGAGTCTTCTGAAAGTAGGCTTGTAGATCGTTCTCAAGGACTTGCCCTGAACCTCCTCCCAATTGTTGCTCCAAAAAAAGAACCTTTTGAACAAGCCTCTGTTTAACGATGTGGTCCACTTTATCCAGCCCCAAACGAAGCCCCTCCCGGTACAACAGCTCATCCTGTACCAAGCGAGCCTTGACCTCTGCGCGTTGCTGGATTGAGAGATGCGAAAGACCCAACTTACGAGCATGTACCTGGTACAAGAGATGGAGTCGTTTGGAAGAGATGCGTATTGTCGCATCCTGCATGGGCTTGTGAGTCAACCAAAAGACAAGACCACCAAACAACAAAAAGTGTGTTAAAGAGCTTGCAAGAACGGTGTGAAGCCAGTGTGGCTGTTTCATAGGAGGTCGCTAAAACGGTTGTTGCATGCGGTTGCGAAGTCCGAGAAAGAGACCACCGGAGACAAACGCCATAAAGAGAGAGAACATTAAGATCATACTACGATAAGGACTGTTCGGGGGTTGGGGTCTCTGTCCAACTTTCAGAATCATACTGTCCATAGGGAACTGAACACCTTGACGTTGATAACCTGGAATTTTGTTAATGTTGCGATGACCATCGGGCAACACCAGCTCCAAAGGCCCTCCAGGATATAGCTGCAGCGACTCCAGCGAACCGATATATATTCTGGGCCGTGGTTTGGGATGATTGCCGCTCAGATCCTGGCTCCAAACAGGCGTGAGACTCCCTGCATCTGAGGAGAAAGGAGCCTTCTTTTCCTTGATCGCCCGCAGCACCTGACTTTGCATTTGTGGTGCAAACACAAGCAGTTTGCGATTTTCCTTGGCAGCAAACAAGACGTAGATCTCGCGAGCACCGCTGCGATTATCAATCACAGGGATAAGCACAAAGGTACGACGATCCGGTGTAACTGATAACGTAGCATAACTGGCTTTGGGCAAAAGTTTGGAAGAGACATGGGTGGTCATCACACCCTTGGGTGGACCGGTATAAGCTGGAGCACTATCACTCAATCCATACAACACGCCCATCATCGACAACACAAACATCGCCACCACAGCCACCAACGCATACAAAGTGCCTGATGGTTGTTGCTTCATCGCAAACTCGTCAGTCCAAAGTGCGACAGGGGTAGGGCTTTGGCCAGGTGCCAGTGAATCCGTGGGAACCGAATGCGTCGCTCCATTCTGATGGGAAGGAGGATAAGGAGCAGGAATCATAGAAGGTTTTTTTGCCTGCGGAATCGTTCGCGCCGCAACACGCCCTGTCGGCACTGAAGTGGGTGCTCGCACAGGGGCTGGCTTCGAAGGAGCAGTGGGTAATCCCGATGACTCAGATACTGAAACAGAAACAGAAGTCTGTGTCGATACTGACGCTGATGCGGGAGTTTGTGTCGGCACTGACGCTGACGCGGGGGCAGTCGATAGCTCCTTCTTTTCGGCAGATTCTGGCTCTTGGGATCGGGGCAAGAGACGAAGTTCCACGCCCTCCTGCATCATACGATTGGCGATCTCCGAGGGAAAGGACTGTGCTTCCAACACGATCTTACCCTGGCACTGGGGGTACAATCGGGCAAAGTCAGCACTTTGAATGAAAGCCTGCAACTGCTCCATCCTTTCCTGTAGTTTCTTCACCAGGAAAGGATCCGACTCCCACTCCTCTTTCTGTGCAACAAACATCCGAACCAAGCCGTTCTGCGGCCCATGTACACGATCTGCTAAAGGCTTAAATACATGTTCTTCTGTCGGTGCTGAAGGATCTTCCCCTTCCCAATCAACTTCTGTGGTGAGCACATCCTGGCTGTCAGAACGAAGAGCTGACGATACAATAACAGAAGACTCTTCTGAATGTTGAGACAAGGAAGTTTCATCCAGAGACTTCACCTCAAGCGTCGCACCATCGACTATCGCTGCACCATCGACTGTCGCTGCACCATCGACTGTCGCTGCACCATCGACTGTCGATGCAGGCAACTTCTCTTCTTCAGCAACAACAACACGGCTGGAAGCACCGAGATACCAGGTGTTGGCACTCTCATCTTGATTTTGGGGAGAAGAGAGTTCATCCTCATTCAGAGGCGATGGTGGCTTGCGTGTGAGGGCAAGCTCAAGATGCACCTTGTCAGAAGCCAGATCCTGTAAAACCTGTTGCTCTTCTGCAGACCAAGTCAGCACCACTTGTTCTAGGGCCGTTCGAAACGCATCCACCGATTGGTATCGGTCCTCTGGCTTCTTTGCCAAAGCACGCAAAACGACCTCTGCAAGCTCTTTTGA
Organism: Myxococcales bacterium; assembly: GCA_027005175.1. Taxonomy (GTDB): domain Bacteria; phylum Myxococcota_C; class UBA6777; order UBA6777; family UBA6777; genus M3003. The sequence continues at coordinate 451 of JALTMC010000367.1, read as the reverse complement.
GACACGTTCCGGTTGCAGTTCGTGAGGGGATGGAGGCTCCCGAGTGAGATGACCTTCTATAATTCCAACAGCGGATGAAAACGCTGAAACATCGCCTTCGGGAGGCAAGAAAGGAGTGTGTCCAACGAGCATCTCGTAACACATAATGCCCATGGCATAGATGTCTGTGCGTACATCCGTAGGCTGATTGAGACACTGTTCGGGTGCCATATAGGCCGGTGTGCCGAGAGAGCCCTGTGTTACGTGTGTAACTGCTAGTTCTTCTGTACTCAGGGGTTTCGCGATTCCAAAGTCAAAGACTTTGAGAAAATACGGATCATTCTTACGCTGCACCATCGTGAGATTGTGTGGTTTCAGATCGCGATGGACCACCCCTTCTTCATGAGAGAACTGCATCGTATCACACAGTTGCAGCATTAAATAGAAGCAGAATGGCAAGGGGGGCAAAGAG
>JALTMC010000366.1 GCA_027005175.1 Myxococcales bacterium | reverse complement strand
AACAAAGAGAGTGGCCCGTATTGGCTTTGGAGATTCAGCCGGACCACATCCACCTGTTTCTCTCGCTCCCTCCCGCAACTTCTATCGCTTCTGCTATCAAGATTTTGAAGGGCACTACGGCCCGAAAGCTGTTTCAGGAGTTCCCAAAACTCAAGCAAGAACTTTCGGGAGGCCATTTGTGGTCGCCTTCTTATTATGTGGGTACTGCTGGGCAAGTGAGTGCTGAAGTGATTGAGCGTTATATCGCACGGACTGAGCATATTCGAGGACGACGCTAGATGGCCACTATGAAGTTGACTGCGAAACTCAAACTTCTGCCCTCTGAGGCCCAGTATGATGTATTGCTTGATACTCTGCATCAGTGCAATCGTGCGTGTAATTGGCTGTCGAAACAGGCATGGGAGACCCAGACGTTTCGACAGTTTGCTCTTCACAAACTTGCTTACTACAACATTCGAGAGATGTTTGGACTCTCGGCCCAAGCCGCTATCCGAGTCATCGCCAAAGTCGCAGATGCTTACAAGTTGGACCGAATTCGCTCCCGGCATTTTGACTTGAACGGTGCTGTGGCTTATGACAGTCGCTTGCTTTCGTACAACGTGAGCAAGCAGGCGGTTTCGGTGTGGTCTCTGGACGGACGACTTTCTATTCCTTTTGTTTGCGGGGACCGTCAAACACAACTCTTGAGGACGCAAAAGGGCGAGACTGATCTTTGCCTGATAGACGGCAACTTCTATCTCTTTGCGACATGCGATGTGGAGTCCCCTGAAGTCTTGGAGGTAAGTGGCGTGCTGGGAGTCGATCTTGGGATTGCCAACATTGCTACGGATAGCGAGGGGAACTCTTATGGTAAGAACGTTCGAGAGAGACGTGCTCGATTCCACAAGACTCGTCGCTCCCTTCAAAAGACAGGAAGCAAGTCTGCCAAACGCAAACTGAAACATCGCTCTCACAAAGAGAAGCGTTTTTCGAGTGATGTCAATCACTGTATTTCGAAACAACTCGTAGAAAAGGCGAAACACACAAATCGAGCGATAGTCCTTGAAGAACTCAAGGGTATTCGCTGGAGGGCAAGGGCTTCTCGTCAACTGCGTCGCGAGTTGCATTCGTGGGCTTTTTACGATCTTCAGCAGAAGCTCGAATACAAAGCGACATTGGCAGGTGTAGCAGTTTTTTATGTCAATCCTGCCTACACATCGCAGACCTGTTCTGTGTGCGGGCACTGCGAAAGGGCTAACCGGAAGTCGCAAAGTGAATTCTCCTGTAAGTCGTGTGGCGCGCAGCTACACGCGGATCAAAATGCTGCGATCAATATCGCAGCGAAGGGGGCTGTCTACCTCCCTAATGGCGTCCAGCTCATGTTGTTTTAGTTGCTGTTCTTGGAATGCCAAGCCCCTGACTTCAGTCGGGGGTCGTATGACGTCCATCGATCATCAAGCTTGTTTGCCTGTTCACGTCCATCGATATCCATTGTTGTTTGTTTGTGTCCTTGCATCCTGAGGATATGTTTTCTATATATGCTGCGAGTTTTGTGAAAGGGAGCACTGAACTCTTGCGCCAATTGTACAGAATACATAAAAAACAAGAGGTAATCGATGAGTCAGTATAAACCATTGAATCTATTGTCGGAAGAAGAACTCATGTTTCAAGATGCGGTGCGTAACTTTGCCCGCAATGAGATTGGACCCAAAGTGTTGGAGATGGATGAAACCCAGACGATGGATCCGGATATTATTCGTCAGTGTTTTGAGCTGGGGTTGATGGGGATCGAAGCTCCTGGAGAGTACGGTGGCTCGGAAAGCTCCTTTTTTACAGCGATTTTGGCAATTGAGGAACTTGCTGCTGTTGATCCCAGTGTCTCGGTTTGTGTGGATGTACAGAACACATTGTTCAACAACGCGGTGTTGCGCTGGGGAAGTGACGCACTTAAAGAGCGTTATATGCCAAAGATGTGTACAGAGTGGGTTGGTAGCTATGCGCTGAGTGAGGCCGGTAGCGGGTCCGATGCCTTTGCCTTGGCCACACGCGCTGAAGATTGTGGCGATCACTGGAAGATCAATGGCTCCAAGATGTGGATTACCAATGGTGGGGAAGCCAGCCTCTACATCGTATTTGCGACGGTCGATCCAAGCAAAGGATACAAAGGAATCACGGCCTTTTTGGTGGAGCGAGGTTTTCAGGGATTTACAGTTGGAAAGAAAGAAAACAAACTCGGGATCCGAGCCTCTTCTACAGTTGAGTTGATCTTTGAAGACTGTATTGTACCCAAAGAGAATGTCTTGGGTGAAGTTGGTGTTGGTTACAAGGTTGCCATTGAAACACTGAACGAAGGTCGAATCGGGATCGGGGCACAGATGATCGGTCTGGCACGTGGAGCATTGGAAGGTGCATTGGCCCATATCACTGAACGCAAACAATTTGGTAAAGCGATCGCTGAATTCCAAGGTATCCAGTTCCAGATCGCACAGATGGCAACAGATATCGAAGCCGCACGACTCATGGTATACAATGCAGCACGGCTTAAGGATGCCGGGAAGAGCTATGTTAAAGAGGCAGCAATGGCGAAGCTTTTCGCGAGTCAGGTCGCCGAGAGAGTCGCTTCCCTTTGTGTCGAACTACACGGTGGTGTGGGCTTTACCAAAGAGTTTACTGCCGAAAAATTCTATCGTGACGCAAAGATCGGCTCGATCTATGAAGGCACCACCAACATGCAATTGCAAACGATCGCAAAACTGATCTTGCGGGAACGATCGTAGGTTCGTTGCTCCAACAAATGCTACATCTTTTGGATGGGTTTGTCAGTTCTACCGTACATTGGATGACTGGCATGTCTCTTTCGGGTTGGCCCGCCAGTTCTACCGTGCATTGGATGACTGGCATGTCTCTTTCGGGTTGGTCCGCCAGTTCTACGGTGCATTGGATGACTGGCATGTTCATCTTATTGCGTTATCGATCGCAGGATCGGAGCTTGCCTACATCCTCCATAAACTTCCCTTCATACCTGCTCAAGCTCTCCTCTTTTTTGTGGCGAGTGACATGAATCGTTCGTATTAGATCTTTTGGCCTGCATCTGGATGGGTGATATTTTCAAGATCAACCAAATCCCAGGGGCGATTCGCATTTCGATAAATACGTTTGCCAAGAGCTGGATAGTCGGCGATATCATGCTTTAATCGCTGTCCTACCACGATGCATTTTAGGATGCTTTCTCCTGTATTCATTATGGTATGGGCCAACCCACCTGCTCGATATCCAATAAAATCACCCTCTGCGATATCATATTGATTCTCTCCAATCGTTGCTTTACCCACTCCAGACAAAACATATACACATTCATCTTCGTGATAATGTACGTGGAATTCTGTTGATTCCTTGCCTGCCGGAATTTCAATGATGTGAAAACCAATGCCTTTCAAACCTGTTAAATCCCCCAATGACTTATTGATTCGTTGGGCTCTTGGGTTCAGAAAATGCTGCTTGGCTAACCCATCCATGCTCTCGATTTCAGATTTTTTGATGATATATCTCGTCATGCCCGCTCCTTTGTAAGATCGAGTAGAAGAATAGATTCAGCCCCACGAATATACAAGGGAACTCTCTATGTCCATTTCTTTTAAAGGCTGTCAGGTTCCCGTTAAATTTTATCCCAAGGGCAAGTACTCACATCTTTGCCCCCCTTTTTGGGATCGCACCCCTTGGCTCAGAAGTCTATCGTTGCCGATAGTACCTGTTCTTGGAGGCTCCATTCTTTCTCTTGTGTTCCTAGTGCTTTAGGGTATAATGAACTCTTGAAGAGAATCATTGGTGAATGATGTTCATGGTTGCAGCATTGTGTGTGGTTCTTTGATTTCTCCATCAACAACAAGCCTTTGTTGGTTGATTGAGCTTACTTGTGAGGGATTGAGAATGTTTGGTTTACGAGCGCGGAGTCTGGGGTTGTGTACGATCCTGGCAATGAGTTTCCTGTATCCCTCTTTTGCGGCTGCACAATCAGGTGGACAATGTTCGAAGCCGAATCTATTGATGATGGTCGATCGATCGGGAAGTATGTTGAAGAACAACAAGTGGACGATCGCTACAGCAGGTATCACTGCTTTAACCAACAGCAACGCTACCCGGCTTCGAATGGGGCTCCTTACGTTTGCCGACAAAGCGACCCTGGATGCCTCGATTCCCTCCACGGCGCAAGCGATCCAGGCTGCTTTGAAGTTAATCATCCCCAAAGGTGACACGTATATGTTACCTGCTGCTACTTTGGGTCGAAGCCACATTGAACTGACCATCCAGAACGACCTTGTGACGGGTCGCCCCACAAGTATTCTATTGGTCTCGGATGGCGCACCTTCCGACCGCTGTCCTGTTGCAGAAATTACAGCCTTGCGCTCTCTCAAGATCAACGGTGTCGTGTATGACATCAAAACCTATGTGGTTGGATTTGGCACCCAGGTCAATCCCATCTGCCTCAACAATCTAGCTACAGCGGGTGGCACTGCATTGCCCGGAACCACGAAATACTATGTGGCTGCCAACCAGGCAGACTTTACGAAAATTGTTTCCAACATCGCTACAACCTCTTCCCAAGAGATCTGCAATGGCTTGGATGATGACTGTGATGGCACCGTTGACAATGTAAAAGGTACCGGGACAACATTGCAGAGGATCTGTCAAAAAGGCCGATGTTCTGGTATTCAGCTCTGTACAAGTGGAAAGTGGGGTTCCTGCGCTCCCAATCCTCCACCCACCACCGAAAACTGCAATGGTCGCGATGATGACTGTGATGGTTATGTTGACAACAAAGTGGGTAGCCAGAAAGACTTCACTCTGACACAGACTTGTACAGGCGCATGTGGTAAGGGCATTCAACTCTGTGCAGGTGGTCAATGGAGCCTTTGCACCGCCAATAGCAATATCGCGGAACAATGCAACGGCAAAGATGACGACTGTGATGGTCGAATCGACAATGTAAAGTTTACCACTCTGAAAATCGAGCAGCGTTGCAAAGCGGGTCTGTGTGCTGGAAAACAGACTTGCACCTCGGGTGCATGGGGCTCTTGCAAGGCGGCAGCGCCTCCCTCTTCCGAGATTTGCAATGGCAAAGATGACAACTGTGATGGTTTCATCGACAACACATCAGGCACCACACAAAACAGTACGCTGAAGAAACCCTGTAAGACCCGATGTGGCAGTGGTACAGTGTTCTGTACCGCTGGACGCTGGCAAGGCTGTACGGCACCTCGTGAAATCGGTGAGATCTGCAACAAGAAAGATGACGACTGCGACGGAAAGATCGACAACGTCCTCGGCACCAACAAAGCCTTGTCGAAGTACTGTGTCCAAGGTCGCTGTGCGGGCCGCTCTTACTGTTTGAACGGTGTCTATCAAGCCTGTAAGCCCACAGTGACTCCCAAGGCCGAGATCTGCAACTATCGCGACGATAACTGCGATGGCTACATTGATAACGGACCCGGTATCAAGAGACATTGGTCGCTGCAGAGGTCTTGCAAAACCAATTGTGGTGTTGGGAAGCAGACTTGTTATGCGGGAGTTTGGCGTACCTGCTCTTCAGCCCCTAAAGTCGAGGTCTGTAATGGCAAAGATGACGACTGCGACGGAAAGATCGACAACCGGTTTCATTCAGGGCGAGCGTTGTACCGTTATTGTCGTGTTGGGGGCTGTAGTGGCTCTCAAGTTTGTCAGAACGCAAAGTGGACTGCCTGTCGTACCAACATCACTCCCTCTCCTGAGAAATGCAACAATCGCGACGACGATTGTGATGGTTATGTCGATAATCGACAAGGTATACGACAGCATTATACGTATACAGAAGCTTGTACTACGAGCTGCGGCACAGGAACAAAGCTTTGTTACAAGGGCAAATTTAAGGCTTGTATTGTACAAGGAAAAAAGGAAACCTGCGACAACAAAGACAACGATTGTGACGGTCGTATCGACAACGTCTACAATACAAACAGAGGCATTGAGCAGTCTTGTACGGTCAATGGTTGTGGGGGGACACAGGTCTGTTCCTCCGGCAACTGGGGGAGCTGTTCTGCCAATGCTTCTTCCCAATCTCTTGAGCAATGCAACGGTAAAGACGATGACTGCGATGGCAAAGTTGATAATGTCAAAAATACCAACAATCCCATGCAGCGTTTTTGTGTGACCAATGGTTGTGATGGTGCACAAACTTGTGTGTCTGGAAACTGGGCGATATGCCAACCCAAATCAACCTCAATCAAACAAGAACTCTGCAATGGCAAAGACGATGACTGCGACGGCATCATCGACAACAAAAAAGGCTCTACAACCGTCAATAGTTTGACGCAACCCTGTAAAACAGGTTGCGGTACAGGGACAGAGACTTGTATACAGGGGGTCTGGCAGAACTGTACTGCCAAAGCACCGGTCGTCGAGATCTGCAATGGCAAAGATGATGATTGCGATGGAGCCATTGATGAAGATTGGAAGAGCAACTTAAACAAAGCCTGCAAAACCCCTTGTGGTCGTGGATTCTTTAAGTGCCAACCCGATGGCAAAGATCTGTACTGTGCTGCTCCCAACGTCTCTCCTGAGATCTGTGATGGCAAAGACAACGATTGCGATGGGAAAGTCGATGAAAACTGGCCGAGCAAAGGGAAAGTCTGCTCGGCAGGTAGCGGTGCTTGTCAGAAAGCGGGTGTGTTTGTGTGTACCGCTGATGAGCAAAATGTCGAGTGTTCTGCCAAAGCACCGAACAATCCTGCTCCTGAAGTTTGCGATGGTATCGACAATGACTGTGATGGTCGCATTGATGAGAACATTAAGCGACCTTGTACTCAGCCTTGTGGACAGGGGCAGGAGACTTGCAAAGAGGGAAAGTGGTCCAAGTGTTCCGGTGCCAGTCAGCCCCAAAAAGAGGTCTGCGACGGCAAAGACAACGACTGCAACGGCGTGATCGATGATAACCTCACACGAGCCTGCACCACCTCTTGTGGCAATGGCAATCAAGTCTGCCAAAAAGGCACTTGGTCTACTTGTTCTGTATCGAAGCCCAAGAAAGAGATCTGCGACAACAAAGACAATGATTGCAATGGCATTGTTGATGACGGCCTGACCCAGGGTTGTCGAACCGATTGTGGTACAGGAACCGAGACATGCAAGCAAGGAAAGTGGCAGTTCTGTGATGCTCCCAAACCTCGGAAAGAGATCTGCAATGGCAAGGACAGTGACTGCAATGGCAAAGTGGATGATGGGATTAAGCCCAGAGCCTGCAAAGGCGATTGTGGTGTTGGGACAGCCTCCTGTGTCAAAGGACAATGGGGTGGATGCTCTGTCACACAGCCTGAACCCGAGACTTGCGACAACAAAGACAACGATTGCAACGGAAAAGTGGATGATGGCTTAGAGCGCGACTGCAAAACCGTTTGTGGGGAGGGCAAAGAGACATGCACAGCCGGTCTGTGGAGTGGATGCACTGCAACTCCACCGGAGAAAGAGATTTGCAACGGAAAAGACGATGACTGCAATGGTCAGATCGATAACAATGTGACCTGTGAGGCAGGCAAATCTTGTGTGCAAGGGGAGTGTCGTCGAGAGTGTCGCAACGGTGAGTGCCCTGCTGGTGAATCTTGTGTAAATAATGTATGTTTGCCCGATGAGAATACCAGTGAAAATACCAGCGATGCTAGTGAACCCTCTGAGGATGACGAAGTCGTTTCTGAGCCTGAACCCGAGCCCATTCAAACCGATCGTATTATCGGGGCAAGCAATGGAAGTGGTGAATCCGATATTAAGCCCGCCGCTGGTTGTGATTGTACTGCCGTATCTCTGAGTAAGCCTACCTTCTTCTTCTTGATTCTACTCTGTCTTGGACTCTTGACTCTCCGTCGTCGCTTCTATGCATGAATGTGTCTGACACATGAGTATGAATCCTCATGCTGCTCGTTTGCAGGATATGGACACGGGATAAGCCCGAAGCGGACTCTTGTACGGATATCGCTGATACTGTAACGCTGCACCGCTCCCTGCGATCCTGATATTCGCTTCAGAGGTGGGCTCTTGCACGGACATCGCTGATACTGTAACCCATGAATTGTAGCACTGTATTTTGATATGGATTGCACTTCTCCACCATGTGACCCATGATGTGAGCATCAGAATCGATGCAAAGTAAGAATGTTGCTTCCGAATGTAGCTTCCATAAGGAGTTGTGAGACAGATGTCCTTGGCGAGTCAATTGATGGAGGGGCTGCGTGGATGGTTACGACGTCATCGCAGTATCGCTATTGTAGCTCTCGTATTTTGGTCCCTGGGCCTGTACATGGGGTGGGGCAAGAGTGGCTGTCGTGGAGGGGGGACACCTCAAACTCCCACGTTAGCAACGCAGCTGGAAGGACCTCGTAAACAACCAAAGAAGAGAGTTTGGACCTGTCCCAAACACCCACACGCTCGACTTCTTAAAAAGGGGAAGTGCCCCATATGTCGTATGAGTCTCGTCTTGCAATTCGATACATGGAAGGGGAGTTCCTACCACACGCGGCTTGCGATCTCTGAGGCCACTCGAAGACTGGCCGAAATCCAGACCCACAAAGTCCTTCGTCGCCCGGTCTTCCTTTCTGTACGGATGGTGGGGCGGGTTGCCTATGATCAGACCCAAGTGAAGACCGTTTTGTCGCAGGTTTCAGGCCACTTAAAACACTCATCAGTGGTCCACATGGGTTCCTTTGTAAGTCGGGGAGAGCATCTGGCAACCATCTCCAGAGAGAGGCCACTGCGAGATGTGAATCTCTACTCACCCATTGCAGGAGTTGTGACCCACAAAAGGGCTCAGAAAGGTAGGGTTGTCAAAGCGAATACTCCGCTTTATACTATCGCGAATCTATCGAGAGTATGGGTGTCTTTTGAAGCGTATGAGCACGACCTTCCGAAGTTATTTGTTCATCAAAACGTAATCTTCTCGACCCTGGCTGCGCCAGGGCGTACTTTTCTTGGCAAGGTGCTCCATATCAATCCTGCTCTCAATACCAAAACCCGAACGATTCGTGTGCGGGTACGTGCTCTTAATCGCAAGGGGCTGCTTAAACCAGGGATGCTTGTACGGGGTACCGTTCGTGTCTCGTTGGGCGCACAAGGTCTGGCAAAGGCACCTGGGCAGATCGCAACGTGGAGTTGTCCGATACATCCCAAGATCATTCGCAACAAGCGTGGCTCCTGTCCTATCTGTGGGATGACTTTGAAGCAAAACCATTCAAAGGAGGCGAGACGAAACTCTCGAAACCCGATCGTGATTCCCTCGACTGCACCGATGATTACGGGAAGGCGGTCTATTGTTTACGTTCGTGTTCCCCATCGGAAGAAGCCCACTTATGAAGGTCGTGAGGTGAGCTTGGGTCCAAGGGCGGGCTCTTTCTTTGTGGTGTTGAAGGGCCTCAATGTTGGAGAGGATGTGGTCTCTCATGGTGCCTTCCAATTGGACAGTGAACTGCAAATCTGGGCCCGCCCAAGCATGATGAGTGAGGTTCCTCCCATCGCAAAAGGAAGAGCTGCCTCCCAACAAAAAGGGGGAAGGCGCAGCGATGACGCAAGGGGAGGAGCGAGGACCAACTCTGAACGGAAGAGTGGAAAACGTAACCGTGATGTCGTCCAGGTACTTGCTCGATTTTGGCATTCATTATCTCCTCTCTATCAAGCTTATTTTTCTCTCCAGAAGGCCTTGTTCCAGGGACAAGCGAAAGAGGGGCAAGTGGCGGCTCAAAGGTTGCAGCAGAGCTTGTTGTTGCATCGAGTTAACCTCTTGCCTGCAGCTCGCCGGAAACGTTGGCGGTTGTTGCAAAAGCAACTGGTGAAAGATGTAAAAAAGGTAGCTTTATCCCGTGACCTCCCCTCGATGCGACGGTCTTTTAAGGGACTGTCTCAACGATTCCTCCACCTTGTCTTTTTCTTGGGTCATCGGGAAAAACACAATATCTTTGAGGTGTATTGCCAGAAGGCATTTCACCATTATGGCGCGGTCTGGCTACAGGCCCAAGATCAAGATGTAAAGAACCCATACCTTGGAACAAAAGGGCCACGTTGTGGCTCTTTTCAGCGGAGGTTCTCGGCATATACAAAGAGTGGTAAAGTGCGATGAAAACCAACTTTAGGCCATACCGGAAACCTACTTCATCCACTGTCTTAGCCAAAGGCATTCTCAGCGTAAGCGCGTTACTCTCGGAGTCTAAGCTGGTAATACCTCGCTATCAACGTCCCTACAAATGGACAGGTAAGAATATCAATCAGTTGTTTTCGGATATCGCAACTCACAAAGACAAGTCATCGTACAGGCTTGGTACGATCGTGTTTCACCAAGAGGAGGACAACAAGAATATCGTCGATGGACAGCAGCGGATTATCACGTTGCTGTTGGCGGTTTGTGCCTTGGTCAGACTACGCAGGGACACTCTTGAGCGTAAGGATCTGAAGGAGCAGTTGAGTGTTCTTGAAAAGGTGATGATTAACCCCAAATTTGAGAGTAAAATCTCGAAGCGCAACATTCACACCAACTATCTTGCGATCTCCCGCATCATCTCTCGCTCTGATTTTACGGAGGAGCTGATCCATTTCCTGTTAAATCGATGTGAGGTGGTCACGTTCGCCTTGAATGATATCTCGGAGGCTTTCCAGTTTTTCGATTCACAGAATGCACGAGGCCGTGACCTCGAACCGCACGACTTGCTCAAGGCATACCACCTACGTGAGTTTAGTGAGAGTGACGAGGTTTTGAAAGCTGAGACTGTTGCGTATTGGGAAAACAGTGACACCAGGGAACTCGCGTCATTGTTTGCACAGTATTTGTACCGTGTGAGAAACTGGTCAAAGGGAGTCTCTGCACGTTATTTTGGGAAGGATGATACACCGCTCTTCAAAGGTGTCAAACTGGAGACTGTCGCACATTTTCCCTATGTTGAACAATTGCGGATAGCTCATCACTTTGTCGATCACTACAACCAGCAATATGAGCGTAGGATCGATGGGCATGTCTTAGATTTTCCCTTTCATCTGGATCAAATCATTATCAATGGACGTCGTTTCTTTGAAATGATAGCCCATTATCAGAAGAAAGTATCGGTCATCAGGGGATCTTCGTCAGGGTTACATAAACTTATTGAACAAGGAGAACTGGATGGATTCGCCGGTAGCATTCTTCAAACGATCGATAGCTACTCAGGGCGCAATCGCACCGGTGATCGTTATATCCGCACCATCTTCGACTGCTTACTGCTTTATTACAATGACAAGTTTGGTTATGTGGAGATCTCTCGTGCGATTGAGAAAATCTTTATCTGGGCGTACAGTCTGCGCCTCAAAATGCAAGCTGTCCAGATTGCAAGTATGGATAACCATGTTCTTCAAAACAATCTGTTTCGAGTACTGAAAGATTCCACACAGCCAAGTGAATTCATCAATTACAGTCTTCCCGTTCTTTCTGAGTACAAGAAGAACAGGAAGACCCAGGATATCGAAGAACTGTTTAAGCAGATGAAATATCTTGAAGGATAGGCAGTATCTCCCGTCGTGCTGTAGGAGTTGATAGGAAATGATATAACTATAGGATACTCTTGGATAAGACAAATCTGTAAGATTCCCAAAGATCGCACCAATCGTGCGGTTCGCTTCACTGGTTGATGTGAGCACACCAAGCGGAAGTGATCCAGCCAAAGGAGAGCCCTTGCCAGTTCCCATGCATGGGAAGGCATTGCTCCGGCAAATCAGGCAAGCCCATGTACTCCATTTGGGTCATAAGTAAAGGAACATCATCAAGTCGTTCTGTGGTAATCTGAAATGCAGGTGTGGGTTGAGTTGTTGAAACTACCATTGTTTGGACCTCTTGTTTCTTGCTCTCCGGAAAGAGGGCATCGACTCCCTTGAAAAACAGCCTATTGAAATTTGAAGATGGGTCAGAGGTTGAGCGGGATGTCAGTTGGGGTGAATTGATAAGTAAACTACAAGCACAAAATCAGCGTACGACTTTGGAATGGTGTTTTGAGCAAGCAGATGAGTATAGCCATCTGAGGATAGATGAGTGATCTAACATGATCGGGTTTTGATATAGCACAACGGGAGGAAGCATCTTGAGTGAGGAGATTACCCAGCTTTCGATCAAGGAACTATTGAACGGTGGAGTCGATTACCTTATCCCGATGTATCAGCGCAATTATGCATGGGACGAAGGTGAAATCACGCAACTGATTCAGGATGTGATTGATTACCAACCGAAGGGTCATGACTATTATATCGGCACGTTGGTGGTTTTTGAAAGGAAGAGTGATGGGCGCACGGTCTACGAGACGATTGATGGGCAGCAGCGGATAACGACGTTGTCGCTACTGGCCTCGTATCTCAAGCATGATACAGACTTCGATATGAGCTGGTATCAAAGACTGGAGATCCGCTTTGAAAGCCGAGAACACTCACGACGGACATTTGACGCCATCTTTGAAGGGGATTTCAAGGATGATCTTTCTCAGAGATTGCATGGAAAGGAAATCAATGCAGCCATACTCAATGGCTATCAGCTTATTCGGAAGCTCCTACCGCAAAAGCTCAAGGAACATGATGTTTCACCCTATGATTTTTCCAAATACTTGTTTGATAAAGTTCAAATCATGCGAGTGAAAGTCCCTGAGGATACAGACCTAAATCATTACTTTGAGATCATGAACAATCGTGGGGAACAGTTGGAAAAGCATGAGGTCCTGAAATCTCGGCTGATGGAAGTGCTGAATGATATCGTGGATGACAATGAGCGTGAGGAGAGTCAGTCCTGCTTGCATAAGGTCTGGGAAGCGTGTGCAAATATGGAAAAATACGTGCAGCTAGGATTTTCCGTAGAACAGCGCAACGTGCTCTTTGGTGAGAAGGATTGGGGGCAATTCCATGTGGGTGATTTCGATGAGTTGAGGGAAGCTTTGCGTGGATCTGGAGATCGCTCTTTCCTTGAAGAAGAGGCTCAATCCCTGGATCAGATCATTGCGACAGTGGCGTCAGGCAAGACAAAGGATGATAGAGAAGACGAGGCACCTGAACGTTTTCATACAGTGATCAACTTCCCTAACTTCTTGCTTCATGTTTTGCGGGTTGTAACTGCCCAAGACACCCCGCTTGATGACATCGTCCCGCTTGATGACAAGAGGCTTATCACAACCTTTGAAAGTGAGCTACTCAAAAGCGAGGATGCTATTGCAAAGGTAAAGCGTTTCACCTTTTCTCTGCTTCGATGTAAGTATTTGTTTGATACATATGTGATCAAGAGAGAGTTTATTAAGGGAGCGGACAGGTGGAGTCTCAAACGCTTTCAATGGAATGATGGTGGGGCGAGGAATCGCTCAGGACGTGGGGGTTATATCAATACCTTTGGAGAAGAAAGTGGAGACGATGGATACAATCGCAGGATTTTAATGCTGCTTTCTGCTTTTCATGTCTCAACACCAACACTGGTTTACAAACATTGGTTAAACGCAGCACTGTTCTGGCTTTTGGGAACCGAGAAGATAGAGGCAAAGGCTTATTTACTTTACCTGGAATCCGTAGCAAAGGCGTTTGTCTTTGATCGCTTTTTGGCTACAGGTGAAGGGGCCGAATATTTCGATATGATTTTCCGTAACAAGGGTGTATGCCAAGCCCACTTTTCTTCTTTTTCGGATGAACTCTTGGAGTCCCGACTGTCTTTTGGTCAGATTGAAAACAATTTTATTTTCAATTACCTCGATTATCTGCTCTGGCTCAAATACAAGGATGAAGATGGAGTTGTTCGAGCCTACGAGTTCTCCTTTCGCAGCTCGGTGGAACACTACTATCCACAGCATCCTATGCCTGGGCATGATCCTTTGCCAGCAGAATCACTTAACTCTTTCGGTAACCTTTGCCTAATCAGCCATAGCAAAAATTCACGATTGAGCAATTTTATGCCACAGGCGAAGAAGGAGTATTATCGTAACAACACCATCGACAGCGTAAAGCAACATCTGATGATTAAGTATGAGCGATGGGATAAACAGAGCATCGATGAGCATGATAAAGCGATGAAGGAAGTTCTTCTGGGTGTACTCAAAGGATCTCCAGAAGGCTGTTTAATTCAAGACACAGTAAAAGAAATCATTGATGAGTGAAGGAAAAAAACAAGACAAGCTTCCGGCGGCTTCTCGTTCTCAACGAAAGGGTGGAGAGCCTCTTCTTGCTTCTGGGATGAATCGCCCAAGTTGGATGGATCCGATCTTTCGGTTCTGTTTGCACAACAAGTTGATTGTGACGTTGTTGTTGTTGATCATGACGATCTGGGGATTACAGGTTGTACCCTTTGACTGGAATCTCAGCGACTTGCCTCGTGATCCGGTCCCTGTTGATGCGATTCCGGACCTGGGAGAGAACCAACAGATCGTCTTTACACGCTGGCCCGGTCGCTCTCCTCGTGATATGGAACGTCAGGTTACGTATCCCTTAACTTCTGCTCTGATGGGAGTCTCCGGACTCAAGACTGTCCGAAGTTTCTCCTCCTTTGGCTCTTCCACCATCTATCTGATCTTTCGTGACAACATCGACTTTTACTGGGCACGTTCTCGGGTGTTGGAGAAACTCAACAGCCTTCCTCCTGATACTGTTCCGAAGCATGTTAAACCTTTGCTGGGTCCGGATGCTACTGCGCTTGGACAGATCTTCTCCTACACTCTTGAAGGTCGCGATCGTCGAGGTCAGCCCACAGGTGGCTGGAGCCTCCCCGAACTTCGCAAATTACAGGACTGGAATGTTCGATACATCCTTCGATCCGCCAAAGGGGTGGCTGAAGTGGCTTCGGTGGGTGGGTTTGTCCCGGAATACCAGATCAGTATTGACCCTGATAAGCTGAGGCTTCACGGCGTTACTTTGCAGGATCTGTATAAGGCTGTTCGGCTATCGAATCGAGAGGTGGGTGCTCGGGCCATCGAGATCAATCGTGTGGAGTATGTGGTCCTGGTGCGCGGTTATTTGAAAGCGGTGGCAGACATTGAAAATACCGTGATTCGCGTACAAAAAGGAAGAACCCTCACTGTCAAGGATGTGGCAACGGTTGCGCTAGGACCTGCACCTCGACGCGGTGTTCTCGACAAAGACGGTGCCCAGGTTGTTGGGGGGGTGGTGGTGGCTCGTTATGGCGCGAACCCGCTTCAGGTGATCCAAAATGTAAAGGCCAAAATTGCAGAACTCTCCAAGACATTGCCCCGGAAAAAGCTCAAGGATGGGCGATGGTCACAAGTTACGGTTGTGCCATTTTACGATCGCACCAAGCTAATCAAAGAGACCCTGCATACCCTGGAGGAAGCGATCATCCTTGAAGTGTTGGTGACGATCCTGGTGGTGATTGCGATGCTGATGCATCTTCGCAGCTCGCTTCTCATTGCTGGTTTGCTGCCTGTGGCGGTGCTGTTCTGCTTTCTTGCGATGAAGCTGTTCGGGGTTGGAGCCAACATTGTGGCTCTGTCTGGAATTGCGATAGCCATCGGAACGATGGTGGATATGGGCATTGTGCTCAGTGAAAATATCATCCAACATCTGGATCGACTGGAACCGGAAGAGAAGACGATTCAGGCGGTGATGCGGGCTACTTCCGAGGTGGGGCCAGCAATACTTACGGCGGTGAGTACTACTGTGATCGGCTTCCTGCCAGTCTTTGCTTTACAGGCAGCAGAGGGGCGACTGTTTCGACCCCTGGCATTTACCAAGACCTTTGCCCTGCTTGCCGCTCTGTTCGTGGCATTATTTGTGCTGCCACCTCTTGCTCATATGCTTTTCCTTATGCGAACACGAGGAGGAAAGAAGGTCTCCATCTTTCGGGATGCATGGCTTCACTTCTCAAATATTCTTTTGGTTTCAGGAGGTATGTGGATCGCGCTGTTTCTTTGGTGGTGGATGGGAATGTTGATCCTCTTGATTCCATTGTATCGCTGGAGTCTTCGGTATCTGCCCCATCTCTGGTCCAAGATGTCTTGGTGGGTGCAACGATTTGGTAGCGGTATTGGTATCGCTATCGCTGGCTCTTATCTCGTCTTGCGCTGGATGCCTCTTGGACACGATTATAGCTATCTCTCCAATTTTATTTTTGTGGCCCTCTTGGTGGGAGGCGTACTCTTTAGCTTCGAGTTCTTTCGACGTATTTATGTTCCGTTGTTGCGGTGGTTTCTCGTTCACAAGAAGACCTTTTTGCTGCTGCCCTTCTTGTTTGTTTTGTTGGGTGCAACGATCTGGTTAGGTTTTGACACCGTTTTTGGGTGGGCTCCCAGAGCTATGATCTCATGGAGTCAGCCTCCCCCTTCCAGTAAGAAAGTAACCAAGGGAAAAAGAGAGCGAGTGCGCTCTTCATCGACCTCTGCGTGGTTGTTGCGATCATCCTTGTGGAAGGGGATGTCGGGTATTTTTCCCGGTTTGCGTAAGGAGTTTATGCCTGAACTCGACGAAGGCTCTTTTTTGTTAATGCCCACAACCATGCCGCATGCGTCGATGGGACAGGCCATCGATACATTGCAAAAGCTGGATCGTGCGATACGCTCTATCCCGGAGATCTCTGTGGTTGTCGGCAAGATCGGTCGTATGAACAGTGCCCTAGATTCGACTCCGATCTCGATGGTGGAGACTGTGATTCATTACAAATCAAAGTTTCGGGTGACAGCAGAAGGGCGACGGATTCGGCAGTGGCGCAAGCATATTCGATCGCCGAAGGATATCTGGCGAGAGATCGTTCACTCTACGAGGCTACTCGGTACAACAAAAGCACCGCATCTACAGCCGATCGGTGCCCGTCTTGTGATGTTGCAGAGTGGGATGCGTTCATCGATGGGTGTGAAGGTCAAGGGACCCGATCTTAAAGCGATGGAGAAGTTCTCCATTGCGTTAGAGAGGGTTCTTAAGCAAGTACCTCAAATCGAAAGAGCAACGGTTGTTGCTGATCGTGTGAATGGCAAGCCCTATCTTGAGTTTTCGATCCATCGCAAGGTGATGACCCGGTATGGCTTGAAGTTAAGCCAGGTTCAGGATGTGATCCAGGCAGCTATTGGTGGGCGCAAAGTAACGACCACCTTTGTGGGTGATGAGCGATACGGTGTGGTGGTGCGCTACCAGCGGGAGCTACACCATGATCTTCAGGACCTACAGAAGATTATGATCTCCACACCGCAGGGTGTACGGCTCCCCATAATGCAGATCGCTTCTTTGCGGTATGTTCGAGGTCCTCAAGTGATCAAGACAGAGGATCTCTCCTTGGTGGCTCATGTGATCTTTGATCGCAAAAAACAATTCAGTCAGGTGGAGACAGTAGAGGCCGCAAAACGTCTCCTTCATGCCAAGATTAAATCGGGTGAACTCCGTGTTCCTGCAGGTATGAGTTTTTATTTTGCTGGAGCGTATGAAAGCCAGGTTCGCTCCGAAAAACGTCTGTTGCTGGTGCTTCCGCTAGCACTGTTTTTAATCTTTTTGATCCTGTATCTCCAATTTCGTTCTGTTGCGATTACCGGCTTTATTTTTAGTGGCATCCTGGTGGCATGGGCTGGTGGATTTCTGCTGATATGGCTGTACCAAACGTCCTGGTTTCTCAACTTCTCTGTGTTTGGTATCCATATGCGTGAGATCTTCTCCATTCATGGATTTCATATGAGCGTGGCGGTTTGGGTCGGGTTTGTCGCACTGTTTGGGATCGCAACCGATGACGGTGTGGTCATGGCTACTTTCTTAAAACAGTCATTTGCACAGGCGGAACTCGAAGATATTCGAGCTGTGCGTGAGGCCACGATTGCTGCCGGAGAGCGGCGTATCTTGCCTTGTTTGATGACTACAGCTACAACTTTGCTCGCTTTGTTACCTGTTCTTACCTCTACAGGTCGCGGTTCAGGCATTATGATCCCGATGGCTATTCCCTCTTTTGGTGGAATGTTGGTTGAGCTACTGACTCTCTTTGTTGTTCCTGTTCTTTACTGCTGGAGAGAAGAGTTTGTGCTCAGACGGAGAATCAAAGAACAGGCCAAGCGCAAACGATGGTGGCAGTTTTGGAAACGTGTCATAAAGTCTAAGAGTTCTTGACAAAGCCATTGTGGGACATGATTTGGGACACGTCAATGGTAGTGTGTCAGTGGGTATACCCACTGACACACTAATCTTGTGCATCACAGACAAGCCACTATAGGAAGTGCTAGCACTGGGTGCGGTTTCGCTGAGTCGGTCAGCCAACCTGTAGTATCTGACGGGAGCGTTCCTCCCAAACTCCATTAAACAGATCAGCCCGAAGCCTCGCCATTTCAGCCGCTCCCTCCTCGCTCCAGCGCA
>JALTMC010000365.1 GCA_027005175.1 Myxococcales bacterium | reverse complement strand
CCTATCGCCGCACAAACCAGCACCAAAGCCCAGGCCCAAATTACCATGCTGCAACGCACGGAGTTTCCACCCGATCTTATCCAAAGCTTCCTTTCCAGAGGTTATATCCACTACAACGGTCAGGTCTTATTCTCCCGTGGAGCGATTCTTGTGGGCTTACTGTGGGGCGCGATCGTTGCACTGTTGATCGACCGCAAAACTCTGCCAGCGACAAGCTTTGCCTTCGGCGCCTTCCTTCTCACGATCTTTGGAATCATTCATAGCCCTCAAGGCCCGGGGCTCTACCTCTCCCATCCTATCGCTTACGGGTATCTCATTCTCGCCGCTTTTTGTTTCTCGACCCGATGGTTAACTCCCCTCGCAAGAACAGATGATGATTAAGGTCACTTTTTGCTTGACAAGTTTAATCCAATCAGGTAGAAACGTCGGACGTTTGGTTCGGCGGTATAGCTCAACAGGTTAGAGCATACGGCTCATATCCGTAGTGTTCGGGGTTCAAGTCCCTGTACCGCCACATCGTCTTGTCTCACAAGACACAAAGCCATGCTTGGACTGCCAAGTATGGCTTTTTTGTTTTAAACATAAAGCGCAGAACAAATTCATGCGAACAGGCCGATGGCAAGTAACATTGCGTGCGACATGGTTGGGTGCAGGAGAGCGCAACTTCTCGATGCCACTGAAAGAGTCTTCGATCGCTCTGGCTGAGTTGTGGATACCACGCGCCAAAAAAGGGGCCAGTGTTCTCGCAGACAGACGTCTTCAAGGACATATGCCTTTGCTGGAGAAGGTCTCTCAGGTCCTGAAAGAAACCCCACTCACCGAACCCTTGATTCGAGTCCCAGTGGATGCACTTCTGCTTCACCGTGACTGGGTTCGACTTCGTCATGCACTGCAACAAGTTCACGCCTGGCCACAGCGATTCTGGTTTACCCCAGTTGTAGAAGCCCATGCAGTAGCTCCGCGATTTTCACGACGTCCGCTATCCACAGGCTTGATGGAAGCAGGCTACAACGTCTGTTATATGAATCGCAACTGGGATGGAATCGATCGACTGGACGATCTGACAGACCGCCATGAGTTTCTCGATGCTGCTGGCACTGTTGGGATTGAAAAACAATCTCTGTGGGACTATATGGGTGGTGACTTAAATCGTTGGATGGCGTTGCTTGAACGGGGCTCTTTCACAGAAGTTCAGCTTCAGTTTGAGCCACTCGGAGAAGACGCCGAACACTCGCTCGCCCAAGTGTTACAGCGAGCAGAGCGTTGGCGCAAACACGCCCAACTTCCCGGTTATGATTTGCTCAACCTGGAGCATGTGGAGCGACATTGGGACAGTCTACTTAAAAGCCGCCAAACAACGTATGGAAAAGCACTCGACATTGGAGCGTATATCGCAGAGATGATGCGGGCTCGATGGGGTGGTAGCTATCGCAAATATGAGCCGAAGGAACAGGATGATGCGTTGTTGCCTTCGCATGTCCCACAGCGTGATCGCAAGAAGCCTCTCAACATGCCTGACATAGAGCCCGATGTTGTCCTTGACTTACCCTTTGGACGAACACTTGCCCCTCTCCACAAAGCCCTTCGCTCCTTGCTATCCAAACGCAAGCTCGCCTGGCGCCTCCAAGTCGAAGTGTTGGAAGCACACCGCAGACAGGGTGCCTTACAACAACATCTCGGACGAGAGCTGTACAGTTCAAATCCACTGCGAACACGAGGAGCCTTGCGACTGCTCTGGGAGATCGCTGATCTTCGAGTAGAGAGACTGCTGGCACAACGCCTTGTTGTAGAAGAGGACCCCTTGCATCTATGTGTCATGATGGAGCGTCTGGAGAGCGCACCCAAGATTGTTCAGCCCGAACTTCTGGCTCAATTGGCTCAAGATCCTGACGACGCTGTTGCATCCAGAGCACTGTGGTTGCTATTCCTGCAAAAAGAGCCACAACTCCCAACGTTGGTTGAGCGGATATTCTCGGGAGGACAACGTGCTTCCCTGCGCCAACTTGCACGTCATATCTTGATGTACTGGAAAAGTCGAGAAGCAGAAGCCAAGCCCTACTGGAAAGGCAAAGACTCTGAAACCAAAAAGATCCTGCGTTCCTTGGGTCCGATTCCACCTCCATCCTCGGTGGAAGCGATGTTTCCTCCCATTCCAGGGAGATGGGAGTCTCTCCCCCTCTTATCCGAGATCCTGGAAAACTGCGCCAATCCAGCAAAACAAGAAGTGGCGATGAAGATCGTAGTGGAGTGGCCCGATCAAGTCGAGTTCGATACCCTGGGCAGCGCACTCGCAGATCCAGACCCAAAACGACGTGCCACAACCATAGGCTTACTCGCCGAATCCGACCGACGACAAATTCGAGAGCTACTTCGAACTCGATTGCTCTTTGAAACCGACGAACTTTGCCGCCGATTACTACAAGCCGCTCTCGCCCCACATACAAATTAAAAGATTCGTCAAAAAGAACAACAAGCCCATACAAGAAGACCGTCTGCTTTGTGACAAAGCAAGAGAGGAAAAGCTCCTTTTCTTTCACAAAGAATCAGTGTAGAATCCACACGTTACACCAATCAACTAGAAAACAAAGGGCATAGACCATGCGACAGCGCATTGATTTTTAGGAACCAAAAAACATACATTAAAAAAGACATGGGACTCTATCATCGATAAAGGATTGTCTTTTGTTGCCTTTGAATGAGACGGAACCCCGTCAAACAAGCTCATAGGAAATGTGTATTATGGTCACAAGAACCATTACCTACGAAGATCCTTCACTCTTCCTGGAAGTGTATCAAGAGGATCTTCGTCACAACACCTTAACCACCGAATGGGATTCTCCTCCTCCTCCCAAGACTCCCATCAAGCTCACATTGCACCTATTTCCTGATGGTAGTCCCGTCCATTTGACAGGCAGTATTACAACAGTCTTAAACAACCAGGTCAGCATTTCTTTGGAAGAGATGAGCGTATCACAACGTGCCGCGCTCGAACAAAGTGCACAGTTTTGCAACAACATTGTTGCGAAGATGAGCCAACCCAACATCACAGCCAACCCAACAGCAATCCCACTCACCTCAACCCAAACGACACCCCAAGAACAAACGACACCCCTAGAAGAGACGATCCCAACCTACGACCCCCTATCCTCCCAAGCCCCATCCTACGAACGCTCTTCGCCGTTTCTGGCGACATCGAATTCACAAGATCTACCTGCTCCGAGCACACCCTCATCACCATCCTACAAGCGAAACTCTCCTTTTATGGCGACGTCAAATTCACAAGATCTACCTGCTCCGCTCACACCTTCATCACCGTCCTACGAACACTCTTCACCGTTTCTGGCGACATCGAATTCACAAGATGTGCCTGTTCCGATCACACCCTCATCACCATCCTACGAACGCTCTTCACCGTTTCTGGCAACATCGAATTCACAAGATATGTCTGTTCCGAGCACATCTCCATCACCGTCCTACGAACACTCTTCACCGTTTCTGGCAACATCGAATTCACAAGAACAGACGGCCCCAGAAGAGCCTCAGAGTTCGATTCCCAGCCAACAAAGCTCTCCCTTTTTGGCGACGTCTGTGTCACAAGAACAGACAGCTTTCTCAGGAGGGCCCAATCCGCGCTCCTATGAGCGAAAGTCGCCATTGATGGCCACCTCCTCACAAGCTCTACCAGCTTCCCCAGTTCCTTCCTCTCCCTTGGAGGAGCGAACGTCTCCCTTTGTCGCAACATCGAGCCCCAAAGGATCTGAGTCTCTGGAGTTTCTTTTGCCGGTGGAGGGGCCTTCCGAAGCAGCGCGATGGGAGGCATCTCCCACAGCAACAGAAGATGAAAGCAACAACCCATCACAGCAAGCGACCACATGGGAGCAGCCTGAAGCTTTCGAACACGCGACGGAAGAACCAGACACAGACCGACCTCCTCCCAAACCACTTCCAGAGTTCGCACCAAGCGGCGGTAGTTGGGTCAACTTGAGCCCTGTCGATGGGGTATATCCTGCGGTCACAGAGAAAGATTTCTCAGGCGGCAGTTGGGTCAGCATGGATGAGCCAATACTTGACGCTGAAGAGTCGAGTATTGGTGGAAGTTGGGTATCGATGGGTCGCTATAGAACATCACACCGAAAACCAACAGAGCACAAGAAGTTTGAGCCATCCCCCGAGGACTGGAGTGAGAAAGAGCTTTACTCTGCCCAAGAGAGTCTGTACGAACAGGCCGAGATCCCTGAACCCTCCGACTGGCAATCGTCAGAGCAGAGTCATCCCCATCTTCCTTTAAACACATCGGACACCCTGAAACCGGTCCCCTCGAATTTGGGATACGCCGCCCCTCTCCTCACTCCCCCACCTGGTCTCCCAGGCTACCGCTCTTCCATGGATCTCCCTGCGGTGGAGGCCCAAACACGAGAGGAGAAAGAACAAAACGGGCAGTTGGCGGACGATCGAAAAGAACAGGCCGAGCCAAAAGCACCAAGCAAGTCCCACAAGGAAGCAACATCTCCGAGCCAAACAGGGACATTGGAAGGAACGTCGTTGATGCAGCTCCTAACAGAACTCAACCGCCGCAAAGCGAGTGGTTATTTAAAGATTTGTACTCCCAGTAAAACTCTTGAATCCTACCTGTACAAAGGGAATATCATGTACGCCAAGGTGGATCCTCTGGACGAATCAACTTTGCTAGGTGAAGTACTGGTACAAGAGGGCATCATCAATCGACAAGAGAAAAACTTTGCCATCAAAAAAGCGGAGGAATCAGAGCTTCCACTGGGTGAGTTGATGTACGAAGCAGAGACCATCACAAAGCGTGATCTGGCTTCGGCCTTACGCAGACAAATGCAACACCGCTTGGGAGCGTTTATAGAGGAAACCGAAGGTGACTTTGAATACTGGGATCAGCGGATGCCCAAGTTCCGTGAGTTAGCTCCTCCAACATCCCCAACCAAACTCCTGTTTCGTCATAGGATCGACTGGCTGGCGAGCCAGCCCTATGAGGTGGCCCAAGAAGCAGAAGAGTTATTGATGGACCGCTTCCTTCACCCCTCCGACGTCACCGAGGAAGGTCTCCTAGAGCTGGGATTAACCACAGAAGAAGTATTCTTCTGGGAAAATCTTATCACCGGACAATACCGTATGCGTGAAGTGTATGCAGGTAGTAACTTCCGACATCGTCGAACCTACACACTTATGTTTGCTCTCGAATACTTTAAATATCTCTCTTTTGAAA
>JALTMC010000364.1:2774-5247 GCA_027005175.1 Myxococcales bacterium | reverse complement strand
GCCTACGATTTTCCCCGCCTCCACAGTCTCATTTCGCGGCTCTCTGTCGATGTTACCGGGCTCGCGCTCCGGGAGGAACGTTACTCGACGTAGGGTACATAACCCAAAAAAGCGGACAGTCATAGCCTCTTTTTTCAAACAAAGAAGCGAAGTAAAGTAACACGGGTTGGAACAACCGAGAAGCAATCGGCTCAGTGCGAACATGGACAGTACCGTTTCTTCTATGATTTTATGAATGTGAAACAACCATAGGAAGCAATCGGCTCAGTGCGAACCATAGATCACTCAATACAGTGTCATCGTCAACGACCCCCACCCCATCCGGGCTTTGTCCTGTAGACTCTGCCGGACCCGCGATCGGGAAGGGCTTTCCATACCCACAACATAAGAGTTTTTTCTGATGATGACATACCAAACCTCCGGTGTTGCTCTTTCCTTAGGAGATGAAGCCTCTCGTATCCTGTATCAAGCAGCTCGTAAGACATGGAAGAATAGACATGATCAGCTTGGCGAAGTCCTCGTACCTTTCGACGACTTCAGCGGTTTGCGTGCGATCGATGTATCCCAGCTACCCAAGGGGACATGGATGAATATGGGCTTTGATGGTGTGGGCACAAAGATCGAAGTCGCCGAGAGAATGCAAACCCATCACACCATAGCCCATGACTTATTTGCGATGGTTTGTGATGACGCCGTAGTCCGTGGCGCAGAGCCTGTCCTCATCGGCTCCATCTTAGACTTCAATACACTAGGCCAACAACAAGAAGACCTCGATTGTATCCGACAGCTCGCAGCAGGCTATGTTGCAGCCGCAGAACTGGCAGGTGTCGCTGTTGTCAACGGAGAGATCGCAGAACTTGGCAACAGGGTAGGAGGCTTTGGTCAAGTTTGTTACAACTGGGGTGCAGCGGTCGTCTGGTTCGCAAACAAAGACCGTTTGTTGACAGGCCATTCGATACAAGAAGGTGATGCACTCATCGGAGTGCGAGAAGATGGATTTCGTTCCAATGGACTCTCTCTGGTACGAAAGAGCTTTGCCTCCACTCATGGAGACCAGTGGCATGATATCCTATGGAGGGGACGACCATTGGGACAGTGGGTCCTGCAACCCTCTCGGATCTACAGTCGCGCCGTGGTGGCGATGACAGGCGGCCTTTCAAAAGAACCGAGAGCAATCCTTCACGGCGCAGCCCACATTACGGGTGGTGGGCTGCCCGAAAAACTCGGCCGAACCCTAAAACCATCGGGACTGGGAGCCTTAATTGATACACCGTTTGCCCCACCCGACGTGATGCTAGAGTGTCAAAAACTCGCAACGATCTCCGACAAAGAAGCCTACAGCACCTGGCATATGGGACAGGGGATGGTCCTACTCTCGCCTGAACCTGAACAAGTCGCTACCATCGCATCCGAATTTAATCTCACCACGCAGATCATCGGACGTGTTGTGGCAGACCCAACCATCAAAATTCGCAGCAAAGGCATCCAAGCCCCCGATAAATTCATCACTTTTCGTATATAGATACTGAAAAAGAGAAGACAAGCAGTGAAGAAACGTGTATGTTCTGTTTCTCGTTTTTGCTGTCTCCCTATTTTGGAGCCAATACGACCTCACTCACAATTGGTATACGATGAAAGGAATTCCTCTATGGAAAAGAAAGCGATGCTACAGATGTCCAAGCTACTCGTCTTCGTTATGTGCTCCCTCTTTGCCACAACCTCTGTCTGGGCGAAGCCAAATACCCCACCAACAAGCCAAACCACAGCAAAAAAAGTTGCCAAGCAAGCTCCTGTCGCGAAAAAAGACGCGACAAAGTCTGCAAAAGTAGTGAAGGCGGCAAAGAAAGCTTCCAAACCAGTTACCCGGACCGTGGCACCCGGAAAGACCACAACCAAAGGTAATCCCGACAGTAAGTATAGCTATGCCATCGGACATAACTTTGGCTCACAGATCGGAAGGTCATTGGCGCGAGGAAAGATCGCATTTGATCCCAAAGCTTTGCTTCGTGGCGTTCAGGATGGACTCAGCAAAAAAGGACCATCACGACGAGTGATCCGAAGTTTGCTCATGCAGTTGCGCATGAAATTTCGACGAAATAGGAATCGTGGGCGAAGCAAACGTTTCCAGGGCAACGCGATCAAAGGAAAGATCTTCCTCGCAAGAAATGCCAAAAAGAAGGGCGTAAAGGTATTACCCAGTGGGCTGCAATACAAAGTAATCAAGCCAGGTACAGGGAAAAAACCAAAAATTACAGACACAGTCATCACACACTACCGGGGAACTCTCATCAATGGAAAAGAGTTTGACTCCTCCTACAAACGAGGTCGTCCTGCTCGATTCCCTGTCAACGGTGTGATTCGAGGTTGGATCGAGGCCCTTCAACTCATGAAAGAAGGTGCCAAGTGGAAACTATTCATCCCCTATAACTTGGCTTACGGAACAAGAGGATCAGGCCGTCAAATCGGACCTTAC
>JALTMC010000364.1:0-2764 GCA_027005175.1 Myxococcales bacterium | reverse complement strand
CCTTACTCCACCTTGATTTTCGACATCGAATTGATCAAGATTGTGAAAAAATAAGCCTCACTCCCTCAACACAAGTCCGATATATCAACAACATTCCACGAGAGACGCAACGAGCACCTGAGAATGAATTCTCAGGCTGACGACTTAAACGATATTGAAAAGGGATAAGTCCCTACCGGGACTCTGAAATCATTCTGCCATGATACTGTTGTTCATCCGTCACAGTATCGATGAAAAGAGAGAGTCAGTCCCGACAGGGACTTCTACCCATCCATATCCTGGGAGACCACGAGACTTGGAATTCATTCCAAGGTGTGCAGGCCAAATTCCGCATCTCGCAGGACATTCTTTATTTTACAACGATGAATTGCCCCATCATCCCTGCATCTTCGTGCTCCAGAATGTGACAATGGTACATATATGGACTTTTGGGATCTGCAAAGTCTGCAAATTTCGCAATAAATCGAACAGAGCCTCGACTTGTAACATTCACAGTGTCTTTCCATCCCGCTTCATGCTTTGCGGGAGGCTTTCCATTGCGGCTGAGAATCAGAAAAGAGACATCGTGAACATGAAAGGGGTGAGCCATGGGAGAGATATTCCGAATCTCCCAGATCTCCACAGCCCCTAGCTTAATCACCTCATCAATTCGATTCATATCCATCTTCTTATTGTTGATCGTAAATCCACCTCCTCCTCCGCCCATACCGCCCATACCCATATTGAATACAAATCGACGAGTTTTTTGTGCAAGGCTTTCGGGTAACTTCGCAGGCGTCACAAGCTGGGTTGGAAGTGTATACTTTGTGAGAGCAGGCTTCGATACGATCATCTCCATGATGGTAAAATTCTTCTGATCCAGTGCGTCTCTCCCCATCATACCCATCATCCCTCCTGGACTAGGGAGTTCAGAGGAGTAGCTAGTGATACGAATCTTTTTCCCGCTGTCTTGGCTGAGGTCGATGAGAATCTCAGCTCTCTCACCAGGAGCAAGAGGAAGACGTGTAAGAGAGACAGGCTTTTCCAGAAGTCCTCCCTCTGTCGCAATTAAGTGGAAAGCCCTACCATCATGAATACCAACATTATAATACCGAGCATTGGAGCCATTGAGGATACGAACCCGAATCATTTGTGCCGGAGCAGCCCACTGTGCATCGATCACACCATTGGCCATAATTTTATCCCCCTTCATCCCCGCCATACGATCAACCGGCTGGGATAGATAGGAGAAAGAAGCGTCTTGAGCAAATCGTCGATCTTGAATCACCAATGGGATGTCATCAACGCCATAGGTTGACGGGATATCAAGCTTGGAAGAAGCTGCATCATCGATCAACAAGAGCCCCGCGAGACCTTTGTATACATGCTCACCCGTCTTTCCCTCCAAATGCGGATGATACCAGTTGACGGAAGCTGGCTGCAGAATCGTATACGAAGAAACCCAGGTTTCATTGGGCTTAATCATTTGGTGGGGACCACCATCCATCTTTGCAGGAATATGCATCCCATGCCAGTGGATGGTTGTGGTTTCTCCAATCTTATTTTTGATATTAAACTGTACTTTCTCGCCTTTTTTCACCCGAAGAGTCGGGCCAAGATAAGAACCATTAATACCATACGTCTTTGTTTTCTTCCCTTGTAGAAACTCATGTGTTCCACGTTGCAGTGTCAAAGAAAAGACTCGCACTCCTTCTTTCACCTTTCCCTTCATCTCTTTGGGAATCGCCAACCTTCGGTGAGGAAGAATACCTGAAGTAGACCCTGTATCCGGCGAAGTTGCCCGCCCCTCTGGAGGAATCGCCCCTGCATCCGGTGAAGTCGCCCCTGCATCCGGTGAAGTCGCCCCTGTTTCTGGATTCTTCGTCTGCCCTTCTGGGTTCTTCGTCTGCCCTTCTGGCGGAAGTGAAGGGAGATCTGGGTTTCCAACAGCGGCTCCTCCATCATTCTTACTGCCCCCCTGGCAACGTGTTGCAACACAAAGCATACCCTTGCTACAGTCTGAATCGCTCTGACAACCACTACTGGCTGGAATGCCACTGCAGTGGGCAAACAAAAGACCTCCAAGAAACAAAAATAAGATAGAACCAAGCGAATATGGAAAGTGTTTCAAATGTTGGAACATAGTTTTTCCTCTTTGTTGATAAGGTGAATGATCTCTCGTTATTTCCTCTATAGTTACCAGCCTTCCCTTTGAACATTTTTCATTTCAGGTTGCTACACTCAACTACAAAGTCTCAACAAGTCTCTTTTTTTTTCATTTTTTTTTAAAGATGCTCTACCAACGAAGCCTTCTCAAGGTGTCTTGAGGTTGTTGATGAGGGCTCTTGGTCGGTGGGATGCAAGCGACACATAGCAGAGTTGGTCGTATCTATGAAGGGTCAGCAAGTCGGGGCAGATCTGATTGAGAACAATCGCTGTGTCAACGTCCAAGTAGACCCACAACATTGCAAGCAAAGCAAAAATCATGACATATCAGACGAGAGTTCCTTCATTGAATTTGTAGCCCCGTGTGCAAATTCAATGGGTGCGGTTCTTTTACGGTTTTCCGCCTTCCAGTACAACCAAATGTCCGTATCTATGGAGACTTCTGTTCGGGGGTAGCTGCATAGGACGCCATTGGCTGTAGCCATAGTTAGATTCGTATTCGCAGAACATAGGATCGACAACTCAACAAGATTGACATACCGCGAACCCAAGATACGGTAGATCTAGCGGGCCAATGAACAACATGTAAAGATTGTTGGATCAACGTTCCTATGATGTT
>JALTMC010000363.1 GCA_027005175.1 Myxococcales bacterium | reverse complement strand
ATCATAAGTTATATCCCCCTCCTCCACCGCTGGTGGGGAGGGGGAAATTGGAGTCCTATCATAAGGTTACAGGGGGAGGGGTCTTATGACAAATTTGGAACACTGAATCTCTGTAAATTTTATCTTAAGGGCAAGTTGCAAGTAGCAAGTTCTCACAGATTTGCCCCCCTTTTTGGGATCGCACCCCGAAAGAGATGCCTAGATTCACCGCTCGCGGCAAAATGTTGACAAATGCTCCGGATTAAATGAGCTTGAATAGCGTCATCCCCAGCATCGTAAAGATAATTAAATAACAAGGGCCTGTGACGAAAAATACCCGCTTGGGTTGAGCTTTGGATAAGTGACTTCCCAGGAGAAAAGGATAGATGGCACGTAAGCCAACATATAATAATCCAAACATCGTTGCCTGCGAGGGAGATACCACGATGGTATAGAGCCACAACGCCGTCAGAAATGGAACCATCTGCTCCTGAGTATTTCCCACTGCCCGATCGGCAGCAAGCATTTCAGGGTCATTGGAACCATAACGATCAAACACTTTCCCTTCTTCTTTGTATTTCGCAATCAGCCGGTACTTCGTACGACTTTGCTTGCCAAAAAGCAGAGCATACCATAGAGCAAAATAAGAAACAGTCACAGCGACAGGACCAACCAACTCTTTTGAATCAACCAAAATTTTCATGATCTCTCCTTTATTCTCAATGAATGTAACTCATGCTATGTGCCTTCCGTGTCTTCTGGAGCTTCCGTGTCTTCTGGAGCTTCCGTGTCTTCTGGAGCTTCCAGTTTAAGTTTTAGGATCGACAACTCAACAAGATTTACATACCGCGAATCCAAGATACGGTAGATCTGGCGGGCCAATTAACAACATGTAAAGATTGTTGGAACAACGATCCTACGGATGTTGTTAACTCTCTTTTTTGACGGCGGAGCTATGGGTGATGGTGACAGTCGGTTCGAGCATTTTCGCAACAGAGCAATATTTTTCGACAGAGAGGTCTGTTGCTTTTTGTAGTTTTTGAGGATCGACATTTCCAGAGACTTCAAAGTGCATATGAATTTCAGAGTAAACAGCAGGTACAGCATCCACCCGCGTACCTTTGACAGTCACTTCGATATCTTCGGGTTCTTGTCGTTGTTTGCCAAGGATCAATAAGAGATCCAAAGAGCTGCAACCGGCCAGGCCCATGAGAATCATCTCCATCGGGCGCACGCCTTTCCCTTGACCACCAAGGGAAGGGGGGCCATCGATGATCGCGGTATTTCCATCGCGATTGATCGCCTCAAATTGAGCATTTTTAAGGCGTCTTACTTTTACTTCTACATCAGCCATACCAGGGTCTCCACTTCAAAACGATGAACATCAACTTGACAAGATCTTCTACAAGAGGAGTGCTCCTCCATACTTTTTATACTTTTCAGGGGTTGTAGGATTTGTCTCGACTTTTGGTAAGCGTCATAGGGGGCCGTGTTTAAGAGTCCTTTGTGCTTACGACAAGCGGCGAACAAGTTGTAGAGGTTTGCTTTTTTCGAGGTTTTACGTCACTATGATTTAGCCAAACAAGTCTGTGGAGAGGTATTTATCACCACGATCTGGAATAATCACCACCACCACTCCATGTTCAAGTTCTTCACAGATCTTGAGTGCTGCACAGACAGCACCACCGCCACTCATTCCTGAAAAGATGCCTTCATCGCGGGACAGTTGACGGGTGATATTTCCGGCTTCTTCCTGACTCACATCAACAGTTCGATCCACTCTGCTTGCATCAAAAATGGCGGGTAGGTATTCCTTGGGCCAGCGTCGAATCCCAGGAATGCGAGAACCCTCTACGGGTTGGACGCCAACAATGCATACATCCTGGCTTTGTTCTTTCAGGTACTGTGAGACTCCCATGATAGTGCCTGTGGTACCCATGGAAGAGACAAAGTGGGTTATTTTGCCTTCGGTATCTCTCCAGATCTCTGGGCCTGTTGTTGTATAGTGTGCCTTGGGGTTATCAGGGTTGCCAAACTGGTTGAGCATCACACATCCGCCTTTTGCTACCTCAGCGCGGGCGTAATCGATAGCTCCTTCCATGGCTTGCTCTGCAGGAGTGAGGGTGACTTTGGCACCATAGGCTTGCATGGTTAACACTCTCTCACGAGTGGAGTTGGCAGGCATCACCAGCTCTGTTTCGTAGCCTTTGCTGCTGGCAATCATTGCCAGAGCAATTCCTGTGTTGCCACTTGTGGGCTCTAGAATTCGTACGCCGGGTTTGAGCTCTCCGCGTTCTTCGGCTCCTTGAATCATGGACAACGCCGCGCGGTCCTTCACACTGCCACCTGGGTTTGTTCCCTCCAGCTTTACATACAAGTTCACACCTGGTTTTGGGCATAGTCTCTGCAGATTGACCATCGGAGTATTGCCCACGAGATCTGTTAATTTCATGATGAGGTCCTCAAAGAATTGTTGGTGTGGTTAAGAAAAGCTTCGATCGGGCTGAGTGAAGATATAGGGCTTGTCCTTTGTGATCATAACGGTGTGTTCTTTTTGGGCACAGTAAAATTC
Source organism: Myxococcales bacterium (assembly GCA_027005175.1). Classification (GTDB taxonomy): domain Bacteria; phylum Myxococcota_C; class UBA6777; order UBA6777; family UBA6777; genus M3003. The sequence goes on along the minus strand of JALTMC010000363.1, from coordinate 2,711 downwards.
AGGATGGTAGAGAGGCCACGCATCTTCGTCTTGTTTGACCCAGGTGGCACCGTTGGATAGGAAGGGTTCTATGGCAACTACCTGGTTGGGTGCGAAGACTCTCTTGTCTTTCCTGTTGTGGTAGCTTGCAATAAACTCTGGTTCTTCGTGCAAGGATTGTCCTACTCCATGACCACCGAGATTCTTGATCACTGTCAGTCCGTGTGACTTGGCGATTCGCTCGACCTTCTTACCTACCTGTGAAATTAAGCAGCCTGCTTTTGCTGCACGCAATCCTGCTCGAAGTGCTTTCTTTACCGACTTACACAGCAATTCTTTTTGGGTAGAGCCTCTGCCAATCACAATGGATTCACCGTTGTCTGCATAGTATCCGTCGAGGTGGGCGGAGACATCGATGTTGAGTAAGTCTCCACGCTGAATAATGGTTGTGTCAGGAACACCGTGTGCAACTGTTTTCTCCAGGCTTAAACAGACAAAGCCTGGGAAGTTGTATTCACTTTTGGGAGCGGAGATGGCTCCCTGACTTTCGAGGTACTTGCCTGCGATATCGTCCAACTCTTTTGTACTCATACCAGCCCGCGCCGAAGCTTTTAACAGGGCAAGGCAGTTCGCTACAATCGTGCCTATCTTTTTCATCTTTTCAAATTCGTCTTGCTGATCAATCGACATGAACAGGTCTCCTTACCACCTAAAAACAAGTCTCTTTGGCTTTTGACCCCGCCATGTTCTCTGCTTTGCGAAGAACAGTCAAGGAGTGAGAGCTTCATAAGTGTCGGCGTGTGGCCGTTTTATTGGAAGTCGAAGATATACTTTCTCGCCCCGGATCATCCATCAAGGCGAGCCTTTGTTTTTTGGGATCTGAACTTGTGGATAAGCTCTGGCCCGATTGGTGACGTTGGACGAAACTCCACTCCTTGACAATTTGGGTGATGGATCGTTTTTTAAGTGTGCCGTTTGATTTGTTTTTCGAACAGGTTTCATTCGAGCCAATTGTGTTCAAATAGCGACTCTCCCTAGAGTTGATCCACTACTTTTGATTTTGATGGTAAAGCCTGGCCCTTTGACTCACTCTTGGAGTTTCCTATGTTTGCGACATATGTGAAAAATACAGATTTGCCTTTGGAAATTGTTCAGTCTGCTCTACGTCATGCGTTGGATACATCGACTTCACTGGTTCTTGCTTTGGCTCTGGAGAGCCGGGATCTCTCGCTTGAGACATTGCGAGAGGCACTGCTCTCCTCTGTTGTGGAGAAGCTTGAGACGTGGCAACACGAGAGTGAGACAAACACCTCGGATGCGTTGGTAGAGGAAGCCTCTCAAAAGGCTCTCGTTCATTGTGAGGCACAAATCTTATCGATTCAGCAACGTGCCGAGGTTGTTGCTGAGAACTTGCAAGCTCTGGAGATGGAGTGGCAGTATCTGGAGCATCATTCTGCACTTCATGAGAGTCGAAAGCACGACATTCTCCTTCATCTTTCATGTTCGGGGCAGATCGAAGATCGCTACGAGATCTTTGAACAGATCGATAAGGGGGGCCAAACGCAGATCGTACGGGCACGTTGTAAAAAGACAGGAGAGTTTCGTGCGCTGAAGCTTCTCTCTGTGCGAAGTCGAAGTGCCTTATTGCCTCGATTTTTGATTGAAGGATCTGTAGGAAAGAGCCAGCTACGGGATGAGCGGCTGGTGAGAATCTTTGACTTTGGAGGGTTCTTTGAACCCGAGCATCATACGGGAAAGTATTATATTGCGTGTGAGTTGTTGGAGGGGGTTACTCTGCGACAATGGATCCAGCAGAACCCTTACCAGGCGCGTGCGACGGACCCACACCTTCATCTGCTTCAACAGATGGTGGAGTCTCTTCAATACCTTCACAGTCAGGGTTTTATCCATTGTGATGTGAATCCCTTTAACTTTTTTGTCACGAACAAGGATGACATCAAGCTTCTGGACTTTGGAATTATTGAGTCTATCCGTGAGATACAGTTACTGTCGGCCTCTCAGGCGATCAGTGCGACACAGAGTGTCGGAGGGCCGACCTATCAGGCTCCCGAGCAAATCGATTCTTTGTTTGGAAGACCGACACCCAAAACAGACGTTTATGCTTTGGGTGTCACCTTGTTTGAGGTCTTCTCTGGAAAGCTTCCCTTTGGTTCACCTCTTCAGGGAGAGGCGTTACCCCAGTTTGCACCGATACAGTCTTTGCCAACACGTCCTCGCGATCTGACACAGGCTGCGATGCCAGCTTGGCTTGATGCTCTGATTGTGCGTTGCCTGGAGAAGGACCCCAAGTCTCGTCCTTCTCTGGATGAGCTGGGTTTTGTGATCGAGCATCTGGTGAGTTTTAAAGTTGACAAAGTGCAGATGAAACCTCTGGTTGAAAAACTCTGTAGGACTGGCTTTGATCCCGAGCGAACTCTGCAGGAGAAGATTACTGCGGTTCGGAGTCAGTTCTTGGCAAAGCTGAGTCCTGAAGAAATGCGATTTGTTCCGATGGAACGTTTGGAGCGGGCGGAAGATCACGTGGTGGAGCGAGTTCATGAGCAGATCCATGTTAACCAGAACCAGCTGCAGGCGTTGGTGGCTCGAATGGAACCCTGGGACCCGTTGTTACAGACTTGTCCCAATCTCTTGTGTCGGGCCGACTACCAGCGTGGAAAGAGAGAGTGTCCTGTCTGTCATACTTCCTGGACCATCTCGTGTGACGTTTCTGG
>JALTMC010000362.1 GCA_027005175.1 Myxococcales bacterium | reverse complement strand
GGGTAGGATGGTGAGATTTCGTGGAGTCATTGCGAATTTGCGACAGTCCAAAAGAAAGGTGAAGTTGTTGTTGGATGTTGAGGCTCAGGCTCGTCTCAATAGTAAACACAAATCAAGTCTGCAGCAGAACAGATCATTAAAGATGTGCGAAAGCGACTATGGGATCGAAGCTCTGTGGGTGAGACTGAGATGCGAATTATACGTCCCCGCAGGAAGCGTACTTTGCGAATGAAGATCTGGTCGAAAGGCGAAGATTATAGCTTTGTTCGAATTCTCTCTCCACAACGCGAACGTGGTATTACATCGCTGAAACGCAAAACCCAGATGTGGAACTATATGCCTCGGGCTGCCATGGTCATCAAGATCCCCTCTTCCATGATGATGTCACCCTGGATGGGCTCCGACTTCACCAACGATGACCTTGTTCGCTCCAGTGATCTTGTCCGTGATTACAAAGTCCGTCTTCTACACATCGCAACACGCAAGGGCAGCAAACAAGCCGCTGTTCTTCTACGTCCCAAGCCGAACGCACCCGTGGTATGGGGAAAACTGATTCTCTGGGTTCGCACCAAAGACCTCCAACCCATGAGTCAAGAGTACTACAATGAACGCGGTAAGTTGATGCGTGTCATGACATTCTCCCATCACAAAAAGATGGGAGGTCGCTTATTTCCCACTGTCATGCGTATGAAAGATCTCTCCAAACCCGGCAATCTAACAGAGATCAAGTATCTCTCCATAGCTTTCAACCAGCGCATTTCACGACGCACTTTTACCTTGCGAAACCTCAAGAAAAAGAACTGGTAATCAACCAAAGTATCAAGCTTACCAAAGTATCAAACTTACCAAAGCATCAAACTTACCAAAGCATCAAACTTACCAAAGCATCAAGCTCGCCAAAGCATCAAGCTCGCCAAAGTATCAAGCTCGCCAAAGCATCAAGCTCACCAAAGCATCAAGCTCACCAAAGCATCAAGCTTACCAAAGAGGGGGGAGTTATCATTCAGAGGGGAGTTATCGTTCGAGTTGAAAGGATGCAAGCATTCAGAGGGGAGTTATCATTCAGGGGGGGAGTTATCGTTCGAGTTGAAAGGATTCGAGGATTTGTTGGAAGGAAGACTCTACATCAGCATAACGTGACGCTGTAGCTGTTGCAATCAGATGATAGATGGAATCATCGGAAAACAGGACGACATGCCTTTGTTGAACAGGCAGTTCTTCCATCAGCAGAGAGTAGGAGACCTCTGCTCCTTGACACCCGCTGTATGTGCAAGAAGTTACCTCACGAAGCAGCGCAAAGTGCTGAAGTCCTTTTTGAAGAGTGTCGATACGTTCTTGTAGATAAGGCACAGGATCTGTATTGGTCTGCCCGCGAGTTTGCCGTTCGACCACGAAGTTTTCACGTGGAAGTTTTTTTGTACCTTCATAGCGAGGTGGAGAGATCCACAGCACAGTGCTACGATCGATCCAATCAGAAGGGGGCTCGAAGGAAAAGTCATGATAGCGTCGACGGTCCATGAGGCATTCTCAACTTAATCTTGTAACGCTCTGATACCAGCCTCCACACCATGCAGGCCAGCATCAACCAAGTTTTTCATCACTGACACAGGTTTGATCACCACCCCAACAACTTCGCCGATTTCTACCTGTGGTGTCAAGGGTACTTTGACTCCACCCTCGTTGTAAGTCTCTGCAAAACCCTCTACAATCAAAGACTTCGATCTTTTATTCTGTGGATAGGTAGGTTCCCATGTTTTCATCAGCTTTTTCTCCGCTTGCTTTGTCAAAGATGGGTGTGACTTGCCCGGTTGTTTCGTTTCCCCTGGCCTAAGCCACTCTCCTTTTCATCTTCATCGCGCCCCCTCTCCAGCAACCAATCCATGGTTCTCTGTTTTAAGGACGGGACGCATCATGAAGCCATCTTATCGATCGTTCCGATCTTTTAGGATCGGAATATACCGATACGCTAGCAGGGATCGGAAAGTTCAGTCAAGACAGCCGCAACAAGACAGCGTGCGATCTATTTCGATCGGTCAAGCCCTGTAAGGGTTAGAGAAATATCATTTTTCTTCCCAAACTCTATCCATTGGTAGAGCAAGGTGTCCAAGATCCGGGCAGAGTGTCCTGATCTTGGACACTCCAGACACACGACACAGCCCATCCTCAGCCCATGAGAACCCCCAACGATCTCATACCACACGAAGAACAAAAGCTTCCCGTGAGCACTCTTCTGGGGTGGCACCGACATTGCAGAAGGGCCGACACCAATCCACTTCTTTGTGGATGGATCTCTGGATTCCACTTCTTTGTGGATGGATCTCTGGATTCCACTTCTTTGTGGATGGATCTCTGGATTCCACTTCTTTGTGGATCTCTGGGTCATACGACCCCCGACTGAAGTCAGGGGTTTCCGGCTAGCGAGGCCCTAGATGAATGTCCTCCAACCTCCCTATCCATTTTCTCTGCAACAAACAGGAGCCCTCCTTATGAATGTAACTGTCTCTTCGGGTGCTGTTCTCGGCATCGATGCGTATCGTGTGGAAGTCGAGGTGGACATCAGCAATGGTATGCCAGCCTTTGACCTTGTGGGATTACCAGAAGGAGCTGTACGTGAGAGCCGCGTTCGAGTGCGCTCTGCTATGAAAAACTCTGGGTATCCTTATCCACTCTATTCTCGCCGTATCACCGTCAACTTAGCTCCGGCCAACATCCGCAAAGAAGGAACGGCCTTCGACTTACCTATCGCGATGGGTCTCCTCAGCGTATTGGGTGTGCTCCCCCCTACCTATCTCAATGATGTCTTGTTTGCTGGAGAGTTGGCACTGAGCGGAGAGATCCGCCCCATTCGAGGTGCTCTCTCCATCGCAGCGATGGCCCGAAAAAGAGGGCTATCCTCCATCATCGTCCCGCTGGCCAACGCTCCCGAAGCCGCGACAGTTGATGGTATTCATGTGTATGGCGTGTCGTCTCTTGGTGAAGTTGTAGACTTCCTCTTGGGAGAGGTAGACATGCAGCCCTTGGAGCCCTCGATGGGATGGGAAGAACCACCAAACTTTCGAGTTGATATGCTCGATGTCAAAGGACAGGAGCATGTGAAACGAGCCTTGGAGGTGGCTGCCTGTGGAAACCACAATATCTTATTGGTCGGTCCACCGGGTTCTGGTAAAACAATGCTGGCCCGTCGGATCGCCACAATACTGCCCTCCCTCACCTTTGAAGAAGCTCTCGAAACAACCAAGATCTACAGTGTAAGTGGCCTCTTGCAAGAGCAAGGACTGGTACGACGTCGGCCCTTTCGCACCCCCCATCACACCATCTCCAATGCTGGCCTTGTTGGAGGTGGTGCCATCCCACGCCCTGGAGAGATATCACTGGCACACAATGGTGTCTTGTTCTTGGACGAGTTACCCGAGTTTCGACGCAATGTATTGGAAGTGTTACGCCAACCTTTGGAAGAACGCGCCGTCACGATCTCACGCTCCGCTATCACGCTCAAATACCCGGCGAACTTCTTGCTTGTTGCGGCCATGAATCCATGTCCTTGTGGATCGGGTCCACAAGGCTGCTCTTGCAGTAGCCAAGAGGTACATCGCTACCGCTCTCGTCTCTCCGGACCTCTCCTCGATCGCATCGACCTTCATATCCAGGTACCTGCCGTCCCTTTCCACGATCTCAGCGACAGTCGAATCGGTGAATCATCGGCCCAGATTCGACAGCGTGTGGTCATCTCAAGAGACCGACAACAACAACGCTTTGCCAGCACCGACATCCACCTCAACGCCTCCATGGAAGCCTCCCACATTCGCGACCTTTGCCCACTCCCCACACCTTGCCTCCAGCTCCTCGAACGCGCTGTACAACGCTTCGGCATGAGTGCCCGCGCCTACCATCGGATCATCAAAGTAGCACGCACCATCGCTGACCTCGAAAACCACAGCGAAATCCAACCCAACCACATCGCCGAAGCCATCCAATACCGAAGCCTCGACAGAAGATATATCCTTTAGGAAAGAGCTACATTTGACAACAATCACAGGAGCCTACCATGTCCTTACGAAAGAAACTTGAGACCATCAGCCGTGTCCTACTCTCCGTGGAAAAGCAGTTTGGAAGAGGTGCTTTAATGCGATGGGAAGAGGAGGTGGATCAACCCGTTGTGGAGGTCGTAGCAACCGGCTCGTTGGGGCTGGATCGAGCGTTGGGGGTAGGGGGTTGGCCGCGAGGTCGATTGATCGAGATGTATGGCCCAGAAGGTTCGGGAAAAAGCACCCTAGCGTTGCATGCGGTGAGGGAGTGTCAACAACAGGGTGGCATTGCGGCTTATATTGATGCGGAGCATGCTTTGGATCTCAAGTATGCAAAGGCAATTGGAGTAAAGGTTGGGGAGGTGTTGTTGTCGCAGCCAGACACAGGAGAGCAAGGGTTGGAGGTGGTGGATATGTTAGCTCGCAGTGGTGCAGTAGACTTCGTAGTGGTAGACTCTGTCGCCGCATTAATCCCCCAAGCGGAGTTGGAGGGCGAGATCGGTGATATACACGCTGGTTTGCAGGCACGACTTATAAGCCAGGCTTTACGAAAACTAGTTGGTGTGATCGCAAAAACTTCCACAACCGTGTTGTTCCTCAACCAACTTCGTCACAAGATAGGTGCGACGTTTGGGTCACCTGAGATCACTCCTGGGGGCAATGCTTTAAAATTCTTTGCCTCCATTCGTGTTGACATCCGTTGCATCGGACAGATCAAAGAAGGTACTCAAATCACAGGGCATCGTTTGCGTGCCAGGATTGTGAAAAACAAGTTGGCTGTACCCTTCCAAGAAGCTGAATTTGAAATCCGTTATGGACAGGGAATTAACAGTGTCGCTGAATGGCTTGATTGGGGAGTTGCCACCGGACATGTCGAGAAGTCGGGATCTTGGTTCAGCTTTCAAGACACCATTCTGGGACAAGGTCATGAGCGAGCCTGTCACAACTTGCAACAACAACCTGCTCTTTTCGGTACATTACAGAGACTGCTAAGGCCCATCAAAGAAGAGCCGAACACGGACTCAACAGAGGAAGAAATCCAGAAAGAGTCACCCCCTGCTCCGCCTGCTCCTTCGCTGTCTAAGAAGCATCGTAAGAAAAGAAAAGTCCGATAAAACAAGACGGGCTTCTCACAGCGTTTGGACGGGCATACCTTATCGATAAAAATGGAGGCAGATGTTGCCGAAGTCCTCCCACGGATCGCCGAACGACTCGAATAGAAAACAGCCACAGACAGAACAAAAG
>JALTMC010000361.1 GCA_027005175.1 Myxococcales bacterium | reverse complement strand
CGGAGCCAAGTTGTTGCTCTCTCTTTCATCAACGATAGGTTCTTGGATGTTAAGGGGCTTGCGCCAAGGGATCACTTCCTCTACCGCATCTCGGTGTGGACCATCGGCCTCATCGGGATAGGTAGAGGGGCTGAGATAGGGGTTGTGCTCTTCCACGCTGGAGTGGTGTTCCGCAGACACATCAACGTCATCCGAAACAACGGGTGTCTCCAGAGACTCCAGGATCTGGAGTGGTGTGGGAACAGCATTTGGATCTCGATCCAAGAATCCAACAAGCCGTTCGATATGGACGTCACACAAATCGTCGAGAGGGGTCGAACCTTTAAAGTTCGGCAGCGGCTCGAGGAGCGGTGGCACTGGTGCTTTGACAGTTCTTGATCGGTTGATCATCGGTCATATACCCTAACATTTCAAGAAAGTAATCACTGAGTTGCTCTTTGCGAAGGTTCCGCAGTGCTCCAAAGACCAACGTCACCAATCGCAACGTACCATGCCCCCCTGCTTCCAAGGCTCGTATCGTTTTGGGTGCGATGGAATCACCATAATTCATCATGATCTCACTGGACAACTGCCCCTCAGACCAACCTTTGGCCCTTCGAAGCTTCGCTGCCAGTTCACCAACTGCTCTTTGTTCTTTCTTCATGAATTTGCCGACTGTATTGTTGAAAGTAACAAGCCACAGAAATCAGACAAGTAAAACAAACTTACCCAGTTCCCAAGGAGTTCAAAGTAGATGGACCACCTGAAAAGGTGCTCCCGCTACCAGTAAATAGGCAGGCTCACAGAGAGTCAATTTTTTTGCACATTCGGTACGACTTTCACCATCACAGCTCCTTGTTTCTATCCCTCTTGTGAAACCACGAATCTTGGAATAAATCCTTGACCATCCCTCTTTGGTGGTGATAGCCTCCTGTTTTTCAAAAGGTGTAAAACAAACCTACTCCCTCCCTCACAACCCACGGAGGCTTTTATGCAGAATGGTGTATTTCATTCAGAGTCAGGAGAGAAGTTGCAACAGCGTCTGAATGAGCCTGAAACTCTCGACAAGCTCGATCGTTTGTTGGACAGGCTGGACATCTTGGAACAATCCTTAGACTCGGTTCAAGTCGCAATCCAACAGGGACCAGGAATGGCCGCACTGTTGACAGACACGGTCGATGAGATCTTCCGAAATGCGGGCAATTCGGGAATATATCTCGAAGCTAGAGTCCAGAATCTTTTGAGTTTGTTAGAGGTAGTGTCCAGACCAGAGGTGTCGAAAGTGCTCACCCAGATCACCTCGAAGATCGGGCCAATGGAACACTTTGCTGACTTCTTAGAACAAGGTCCACAGCTCTTTGCCTTGTTTATGGATAGCTTTGATGAGTTTTATTCTCGCGCCAAAGAAGCAGGTGTGGATCTGGAGAGTTTCTTTTTCAAACTTGCCCAAGGATTCCAAAAAACGGCGATTTTGAGTGAGTCAAAAGAGTTTGACGAGTTGCTGACTTCCGACGCCCTCAGCCCTGAATTATTCAAGGGGATACAGATGCTGGGCCAAGCCTTCTCAAAAAGCCAAGGGATGCCCGAGAGAAAAGTCGGGTTGTTTGGGGTTCTTGGGGCAATGGGAGACTCCGAAGTCCAGCGTGGAGTTGGATATCTCTTTGATGTCGCCAAACAATTGGGACGTGCCTTGAACCAAAATGGGCAAGCCTCCTCCTCTCATTCTCTATCCAAATAATCCATTCGAAGGAGCATTCCATGAATAAGCATTTTCAAATCCTAGTCATTGGTGGTGGTAGTGGTGGGATCACAGCCGCAGCCCATATACTCAAAGCCAATCCATCTCTAAAGCTGGGAATACTAGAACCCTCAGACAAACACTATTACCAGCCCCTTTGGACTCTTGTGGGTGCGGGAGTTTTCCCACGAGAAGAAACGGAGCGCGAAGAAAAAGATTGTATCCCCCGTGGAGCCGAATGGGTACAAGACGCTGTAAGTGCCTTTGAACCCGAACAAAATCGAGTGACCACAGCACAAGAAAATATCATTACATACGATTACCTTGTGGTCGCGGTAGGAATTCAACTCAACTGGAGCGCAATCCCCGGCTTAAAGGAAAGCCTTGGAAAAAATGGAGTCTGTAGCAACTACTCCTATGCCTCCGTCAACTCCACTTGGGATAATATCTCTGTTCTTCGAAAAGGAAAGGCTATTTTCACGCAGCCCAATACTCCCATCAAATGTGCCGGTGCCCCTCAAAAGATCTGTTACCTCGCGGAAGACCACTTCCGCAAAACAGGCGTTCGCGATGATATCGAGGTTGTCTTTGCAAACGCTGGTGCTGGGATTTTTGGAGTCCCCAAATACAAGACAGCCCTTGAAAAAGTCGTGGCTCGCAAAGGCATCAACGCCTTGTATCGACACAACCTCATCGAGCTTCGTCCCGACAAAAAAGAAGCTGTGTTTGAGCATCTCGATACTCATGAGCATGTCACCCTCAGCTACGACATGATCCATGTAACACCCCCGATGAGTGCCCCCGACTTTGTCAAAGATAGCCCTCTCGCGTCACAGACAGGAGGTTGGGTGGATGTGGACAAACACACCCTTCAACATATCCGTTATCCAAACGTATTTTCTCTTGGCGACTGCAGTAGCTTACCAACCTCCAAAACAGGAGCGGCGATTCGTAAAGAAGCTCCGGTCTTAGCACAAAACCTACTGGCAAGCATGGAAGACAAACCACTCACCGGACACTATGATGGTTACACATCTTGTCCCTTGGTCACTGGTTATGGCAGCTTAATCCTGGCTGAGTTTGACTACGACGGAAACCCTGCCGAGACCTTCCCCTTTGACCAGTCCGAAGAACGCTACAGTATGTATGCTCTCAAAGCCTACGGACTTCCACGACTCTACTGGCATGGCATGTTGCGCGGTCGGGCCTAAGCGCCCGCCCAAAAAGAACCTATACAGTTTGCATCTCCGCTTCATCCACCCTAGCTGCGTTCCACCTCCTCGGAATAGCAAGCTATTCTCTCGTCGGAGAGCCTTGCCAGGACGGCGAATCGAAGCGCAAATCAACTACTTTATTTTTGGGCGGATCCTAACGTTGCGACGCTGACTCAAAGTATGCGAGAGTCTCCACATGTTCGGTATAGGGGAACAAAGCAAAAGCTCGGATGTCTCGCAGCTTCATACTTCCACTCTCCAGGATCTGTTGCGTCTCTCTCCACAGAGAGTCAAGGCCACAACTCACATAGATCAATCGTTGTGGAGGTGTCTCTAAAATAGATTGTAGCAATGCTGCGTCGAGACCTTTTCGAGGAGGATCCACCAACACAACATCACAGGCTGGTACAAGAGAGGCATAATCACCTGCGGGTCCTTCATAAAGGTGAGCCCGGCTCTGTACTTCTTCAGAGAGACCGGCCAGCCCCAACCGCAAACCAGCCAAACCACCGGGTGCAACTTCATTAAAGCAAACAGAAGCACCTCTGTTCAAAAGTCCCAGGCCAAAGGAGCCGCATCCAGCATAAAACTCCGCTATATGTGCCTGCTCGGGGATCCACTCGGCAACGAGAGAGACCATCTCGTCGGCCAAAGCAAGGTTGGCTTGACCAAAGGCTCCCGGTGGAAAAAAAACAGACACACCTCCAATCAACTCACACACCGCCTCAGTTCCGTACAATCGATCCCATAATGACCCAAGGATCGCGTTGTGTTGTGCTGTGTTTCCATTCCACCAAATGCTATGAACAGGCAAGTCTTTTTGTTCCCAAAGATAGCGGGCCAGAGGCTCGAAAGGCTCAGCAGAATCACTGTTGCCCACGAGAACGATCTGGGCAGATTGGGAGCTGCGCTCTACCACCACTTGCAGATAGCGCAACCAACCGCGATGTGACTTTTCAATATAGGGTTGAAGTTTGCATTGACGAATCCCACGTTTAACTGCCGCCACAACCTTGTTGATCAAAGGATGATGTACATGACACCGGGGGATATCCACAATCTGATGAGAGCCTTGTGCAAAGATACCTATCTTGGGTGAATGAATTCGCCCACGCACAGCCAAACGCGAACGATGACGATACCCAGAGATCTCACCCTCTACAACCTGCAATGGTCCGGAGAGACCGGCCTGTTCGCGTAAGAGAGAGAGCTTTTGGTGGACCTCTTCGGACACACCAGCCTCTCCCCAACGAGGACAACCCGGGCAAGGTGGACGGTGAGAACAATGTATTTCCTGCAATGCCAAAATGTGTTTCCCTCCTTCGACATGGAACGAACCATCACACTCAAATCCGACATCATTTGTTGTTTGGCTGTCACCCGTTCCGATCTGAGACATCTCAAAAACATGCGGTTACTACCGTATATAGTGACATATACTTTGCGCTCCGATAGTAGGATGCTACGATATTTCTGAGACCGTGTATACCCTTCCTATCATTCCTTACCATCTTCGAGAAAACCAAGAAGGTTGAAAAAAAGAAAAATGACATCATTACCATCTCATCATCAGCAGTTCCTCAAGCATCTCAATGGAATTCTCTTGGGTACGGCAGTAGGAGATGCAATAGGCCTTCCGACAGAGGGATTGTCACCTGAGCGAATTAAGAAGTGGTATCCGAAAGGTTGGCGTCACCAACTGATTGGACCATGGGGAATGGTCAGTGACGATACAGACCACACAGTCTTTGTAACACAAAGCTTAATCGCACACCCAGACAACGCAGATGCTTTTGGTCGACGGCTCGCTCGTTCTCTGCGTTGGTGGCTTGTAGGATTGCCCGCTGGTATCGGGTTTGGAACCCTACGTGCCATCCTTAAATTATGGTTCGGATTCTCCCCCAAAAAGAGTGGAGTCTTCACTGCTGGCAATGGGCCGGCCATGCGAATCGCTCCAGTGGGTGCGATGTTCGCACATCAATCAGAGCAACTCACGCACTATGTGAAGACTTCAACCTTACTCACCCACACCGACCCAAAAGCATGGGTAGGCACACTTGCTATCGCTCGTCTCACAGCCTGGATCGTACGAGAGAATCTTACCGAGCGCCCTGCCCTATACGATTGGTTGCAACTCTTACGTGACTGCGGTCCTGACGACACAGACTGGCAACAATGCATGGATCATCTGGAAGAACATGCCTCCCAAGACAAAGAAGTCGCAGAGTTGGCACGAACAATGGGGCTATCACGTGGTATTACCGGGTATATCTATCACACTGTTCCAATGGTATTGTATGCATGGTATCGTCATTTTGGAGACTACCAAGCCACGGTAACTTCGGTGATGTCTTGTGGT
>JALTMC010000360.1 GCA_027005175.1 Myxococcales bacterium | reverse complement strand
GTCTAGGAGTTGTGCTCGCCCCCGAAACCGGTACCCTGCATTGAGAGCCACAACAAACCCACTGGAGTGACGATAATCCAGGATCAACCGAGGTGTAAAGGTAGCCGTTGAGCTACGCATTAACATCTTGTCACCGCCTGTTGGAAGACTCAAATCCAGAACCACAGAGAGGCCGAAGCCCTTGAATTTATCATTGTGCATCAACATCACTTTGCTGCTCAATCGCAGATCACCAATATTGGTATCACCTTGCACAACGTTTTGACCCAGAGGAAAGTTTGAGCGTATTTGCCGCCAAAAGATCGGCAGAGAGACCCCCACTTCAATCCACCGGAAAAGCCCCAGAGCCAAGGCAATATCCGAAGTCATCCGATGCTGAATCGGGCGGCTGATATATCCATTGGCTCCTCGAATGACGAGAAGATCATTGGCGTAATTATTCAAGAGGCCCGCAAAGATCCCGAGATGTCCCAACCCACGAGCCGTATGAACCCCCCACAAAGCATAAGGACCGGGCACAGCATCAAAGTGCTTGAGATCCATATTGGGAATGGGTGTATTCGCCTGACCACTCGCTGGTGTTGGACTGAAACAGCACACCAAAGCGACAAGGCTTATAGCAACAAAAAAAGGATAGAGTCTGCACATAAAAGAAGCACCTCACTCGTCAGAACCGTCACATCAATCAGAAAGACTTTCGCTGTGCATGTCTAAAATTTAGCGAGAGGAATGTGAAAATACCATGTCACCCCTCCACAAGAAAAGGATACTCTTGGAGGATGATTTCACACAAACATGGTAGTCTCACAAAAAATATGCTATGGAGTCCAAAGACCCGAGTTAGGATGTACGTAGTTTGAAAGGCATTTGTGAGTTCACTCTGCCCTCTCATCCTCACTTCTGCCCCGAATGTTCTTCTCTTCACTTGTTGGACGAAACATACTCTTGTTAACCACATTCGTTGGACAGAACAATACACCACAATTTTTTCTTGTAGGAGTCTATTTTTTGATAAAAAGTTTGTGGAACGAAAAAGAAGCCCAAATCGTGAACCATGATCCTGTTGCGCAGCGCGTCTATTCATCCCGCTTGCTCGGGCAGGAACCTGCGCTGGTCATGCATGGAGGAGGTAATACATCCGTCAAGACCCAAAGTACCGACATCCTGGGGGAGACCCATGAGGTCCTCTATGTCAAAGGAAGCGGCTGGGATCTCGCCACCATCGAAGCAGAGGGATTCGCACCCGTTCGCCTGAAACCCCTCTTAAAAATGGCACAATTCAATGAATTGTCTGATGCAGATATGGTGCATCTCCAACGAGCGGCAATGCTCAACCCAAATGCTCCCAACCCCTCCGTCGAAGCCATCTTGCATGCGATCATTCCGTTTCAGTTTGTAGACCACACCCACGCCGACGCTGTTCTTGCCGTAAGTCACTCACCTCAGGGAGATGACATCATCAACGATCTCTACGGTGATCGCGTTCTGGTGATCCCTTATGTGATGCCTGGTTTTTCCCTAGCACGCGCCATTTACCAACACACACGCGATATAGACTGGTCACAATATGAAGGCATGATATTACTCCATCACGGTGTCTTTTCATGGGGAGATGATGCCCGCACAAGCTATGAGCGCATGATCGATCTGGTCGTCATTTCCGAGGAGTATCTCACAAAGCAAGAGGCTCTCCAGCAGCAAGCGCTCTCCACAGGAGCCGAAGAAGACCTGTTGCAACTGGCAGAGCTACGCAAATCCGTCTCAACACTTCGCGGCGGCCCTGTACTCGCCAAATGGGATGGGAGCCCAGAGTCACGAGGTTTTTCAGAGATACCTGGGATCGTCAGTGTCGCCAACAACGGACCTCTAACACCCGACCATGTCATACGAACCAAGCCACGCCCCTTACAGATCAAAGAAGATCTCCAAGAGAGCTTAAGTGAGTTCACCCAAGACTACCAGGAGTATTTCCAACGCCACAGCAACGGAGAACAAACTTGTCTGGATCTCGCGCCACGTTGGGCGATTTGGCCGGGGTATGGCACCGTCGCCTTTGGACGCAGCAACAAAGAGGCGACGATCATCGCTGATATCAATCGACACACCCGAGCTGCCATACAGTGGTCAAAGCACCTTGGTGGATGGCACCCCATCCCCGAAGCCGATACATTTGCGATGGAATATTGGGAACTTGAACAAGCCAAGCTGAAGCGCAAAGGGACACCTCCTCTTTTTCAGGGAACGATCGCCCTTGTCACAGGAGCAGCCAGTGGTATTGGACGCGCATGTGTCGCATCGCTACAAGCCCAAGGGTGTGTGGTTGCAGCTCTCGACATTGCCCCCGATCTGCATACCATCGTTGGGGGTGATGATATCCTTCCCATCCACTGCGATGTCACCGATCTTGTCGCGGTTGAGGCTGCGGTGAAAGCAACAGTCCGAGCCTTTGGTGGCTTGGATCTCGTGGTGAGTAACGCCGGAAACTTCCCCCCCAGCCGCAGCATCGCAGAGATGGACAATGCCTTGTGGGAAAACAGCCTCCAACTCAACCTATCCAGCCATCAAAAACTGCTCACTGCCGCCATCCCATTTCTCGCCCGAGGTGTGAAACCAAGTGTTGTCTTGGTGGGTTCCAAAAATGTTCCTGCACCAGGGCCTGGCGCTGCCGCCTACTCTGTAGCAAAGGCCGGCCTTACCCAACTATCACGGGTGGCCGCTCTCGAATTGGGCCAACACGGCATACGTGTCAATGTTGTCCATCCCAACGCCGTTTTTGATACGGGGATCTGGAAACCCGACGTGCTCAAAGAACGCGCGCGACGCTACAACCTCACCGTGGAAGAATACCAAACCAACAATATCCTCCACACCAACGTCACTTCAGCAGATGTGGCAGGGGTGGTCAGCGCCCTCCTCTCCCCGACCTTTGCCAAAACAACAGGCGCGCAAATCGCAGTCGATGGCGGAAACGAAAGAGTGATCTAATCCCCGATCAAGCATGAAACTCGGATTGCTCGTTCGCAACGTTCCATTCCCCCGGTATACCGGGGGAGTTAAGAAGCTAGTCTGACAATTCAAGACCGGCCCAGTCGATACCACGAGAGGGTTCGTAGCCAAGCACTCGTTTGGCCCGGCATCCATCCAAGACGCAGTTGAAGTGGAAACGAAGTCGATTTTGGTCGTATCGAAAATCGGTGTGGCGTGTTGCGGAGCGGAAACGATACAAGGGAGCGAGCAACGCGCCAGGGATCGGAACCCCCACCCGTCCAGCATTGCGAATCACATCGGAAAGAGGCAACGTGTCTTTGCCTGGAATATTAAAGATACCCTGGCCTTCGCTGCGAAGGGCAAGATGTACCGCATCAACCATGTCACAAATCGAGAGAACATTGAGCATCGGATCAAAGCCCAAGGGACGAAAGCACACACGAGAAGTGAGAAAGTCAAAGAGCTGACTGCCTGTGTCTTTGGCCAAACACTCGGCAAAGCGAAGAACAACAATATGCAAGGGAGACAGGCCCATTCTGGAACAAACGGTAAGATCGGCCTCGACACGGTCTCGAACCCACTGCGATCGACCAGGGGTCATATCAACGGGATGCTCTTCATTTAACAAAACAGGTAGATCCAAACCGATTTGATAAACATCAGCATAACTGCGTAAGATAAACCGTTTAATCGTAGGATGCTCTTCGGAGAGCTGCATGAGGGCCCGTGCAGACTCCACATTGAGCAACCGCACACGCCGCCCTTGCCCACCGGCAGATCGACGCTGTGCTGTGTGGATAATGGCTTCCACACCAAGGTCACGCGCTGGCCCAAACAGCAAGTTTCGCATTCGACGTGTGCGAGTAAGATCAACTTGTTTGTAAACAAGGCGACTCGAATAAGCCTGCAAGGCTGTTGTTCCAGGAGGTTCAGCCCCAACGGCCAAAACATTCTCGATTCTGGGATCATCCAACAGGCGATAAACAAGCTGACAACCAATGGGAGTTGTTGCCCCTGTCACCATCACACCTTTGATGGTCGTAAG
The DNA here is from genome assembly GCA_027005175.1 of Myxococcales bacterium. Lineage (GTDB taxonomy): Bacteria > Myxococcota_C > UBA6777 > UBA6777 > UBA6777 > M3003. Next base: position 1,262 of record JALTMC010000360.1, on the reverse strand, counting down.
TTCCCCTTGCTCTTGCTCCTTTGTAGCAACCTGTTCAGGGTGGTCGCCTCCGGGACTACTTTGTTGGGTCGATTCCCCTTGCTCCTGTTCCTTTGTAGCAACCTGTTCAGAGTGGTCGCCTCTGGAGCTACTTTGTTGGGTCGATTCCCCTTGCTCTTGTTCCTTTGTATCAACCTGTTCAGAGTGGAGAGGGTCTTGAGCGGACTTCATGCAAAAACCCCTTTGCGTTCGTCTAAACCACGTTTAATTAAAGCAGCAACGGCTGATTTTACTGTCTCTGCTGCCTTCACTAAAACTTCAGGATCGTTCGCATCTTCTGGTTTGTATTGGCCATCAAATACGATCGGTTCGCCATAGTAAAGGTGATAGTGGACAGGCAGTGGAAAAGGAACAAGAGGAATGGGTAGATGAGGTGCACCAAACGCTTTAATCGGAAGTTTCGCAAGCAAGGGATACTGCTCTTCTGCGCCAATCACAGCGGTTGGTATCACAGGCACTTGGTGTCGAATCGCAAGCTCGACATGCCCCACACGCCATTTCTGCAGTTGGTATCGCTTGGAAAATGGCTTTGAAATTCCAGGCTCTCCTTCGGGAAAGACCAGAAGCAGATCTCCGTCTTCCAGGCTGCGTCGAAAATTCCCGCGACTACCACCGATTCCACCAACACGAGTAAAGACGGTACCGATAAAAGGCAACCCCCCCACAAAATGATCCATAATCGCACGTGGTGCTCGCACATGGTCTGTTTGTACATAAACGTCCACACCAATCATCAAGCCATCCACAGGAATGATTCCGCTGTGATTGGAGGCAAGTATCCCAGGTCCATCCAGCGGAATATTCTCAATGCCATGTGAACTTACACGAAAATAGTACTTGTAAACGGGCATCAAAAGTTTAACAAAAGAATCAAGCCACTCGGGATTAAACCCGAACACATCATAGCCATAACCAGCGTCACGGAAATCCATCATTAGGTCCTAGTCCTAGGAAAGAGCACCAAGAGAAAACGTGGGATGTAAGAATCGATACGACAGCATACAATACGACCGACACGGAAGCAAGACCAACCGAGAGACCAACAGACTTGATTTGTAGTGAGATGGAGCAAGGAAGTAAAGCAAAACGTTGGAGGGTTGGTCATAAGAAAGCGAAACCTCTACGAACACGTCACACTCAAAAATTGACGTTCTCCCCCTACAGATGGATGGATTCGATAGGTTCGCAGGCTAAGAAACTGGAATGTTTGTTTGGCTGCATTC
>JALTMC010000359.1 GCA_027005175.1 Myxococcales bacterium | reverse complement strand
ATCTAATCAAGCCTCTTGACACTTGATTAGATCGTGGGTTCGAACAACAAACAACTTTTGCCACGCTCTCCTTCAAACCTCTTGACTGTACACTGCTGGCACTGCCGAGACAGATGCTTATCCCAACACAAATACAAACAACCAATGTCATTGCGCTTGCAACCCGAGGAACAGCTTGTACTTCTCCTCACCTCGGCAAGTTGGCAGGGAGCTTTCTTTCTTTTCCCTTTGAGGTACAAGTGTTTAATACTAGAAGGATAAGGGTTATCTCCTGCCGGGTCACCGCCAACAACACATCCTCCCAAGAGAGACATCAACAAAAGGAAAAGTAGCCATTCGAACAATTTTGGAAAAGAACACATGATGGACTCCCTGTTTTTGAGTGATGGAAGCGTCACAATGCAACTCCAATTCCAAGGTCCCCATGCCCCACACAAACAGAAAAGAATCAACCACCTACAAAAGAGCATACGCATATACCATCGAAGCAAGAGCAAGTTCCTGTCCTGTATTTAAACAAGGCTGTCCAAATACAGGACAGACAAGGTGAAGAACAGATACGAAGTCCGATTAATTCGCGTACATGAAACAGTAAGCAAACTGTGCCTCCAACCATTTTCACATGTTGTTCATTGGCCCGCCAACCCTACCGTATCTTGGATTTGCGGTATGTCAATCTTGTTAATTTGTCGCTCTTATGTGGACTTTGTATGACCTACCAGAAACCTCAAAAGTGGAACTCCGACTTGCCAGAAACCTCAAAAGTAGTTACAGGTGTATGGAACACAAAAACAGCCGAATGTTGAGGTTTGAAGATGCTTGTTTCCATGTTTTCAGGTTGGTTTAAGAAAAAAACAAAGAACAAACCCGAGGAGGATAGGGATATCGATTCGAAAGAAATGAAAGAACAAGCAACCCTTCAGGAAGAAGGAAGTGAAGAGGTAGAAAAGACAGAGAAGGAACCGCAAGACATCGGAGAAGAGGAGCAAGATCTAGAGGACGAAGAATCCCCGGTAACAGAGGAAGAGTTAGACCCAGCGAATATCTATATTCCTCGAGTGTTGTATTACAAAGTGTTCGGTTCCAAGGCGGGGAAGTGCCCCTTGTGTCGGGAAGAACTCACCAACGCAAATGCAGGATATGTATTTGAACTCAACACCATAAAAGGAGAAGAAGTTATCCTTATGGGTCATGATCTCGGATGGTTTTGCCATCACTGCCCCACGATAGTGATGAACCCTGACAAACTCAATGGAATGTTGCTCAGTCAGATAGCAGACCAGGCAGTTCTGCATGGTTTTATTCCTGTTGGATTATTGGATATAGAGGCTCTACCCGAAGCCCCAGAGGAGGACTCACTCGATAGCGATGAAAACTCTCTCCCACTTTTTCCTTTCACAGACCACCGCACCTTCGGTCGAGGCTCCAAGCGAATCCAAACCCCCGGCAGCAAAGGGAAGAGGAAAAAGAAAAAGAAGAAGAAGAAGAGAAAAAGGTAAGAGAGGAGGAGAAGACTCAACAAACAAACGGAAAGCATCGATATTTCAGAAAAGAATCGGTGAAACTCTTCGCTCCCCCACACTCTGTCAACACATAAAAAAATAATCAGCACTTTTTTTTGAAGATAGGCGATAATGATGTGTGAGTTCGTAGAACCCATCCCAAAGACAACAAAAAACATAGATACAAACCAAACGATAACAATCATAGAGAGACGAAGGAGAGAGTGATGACTAAAATAGGCGGTACAAACAACGCAAATCGCACCCAAACTCCTAAGCCAACTCCCACTTCAACACCGAAGCAAGCCAAAGTATCTACACCCAAGCAGAGCACAACAGGTCATTCGAGCCAAAATACCTTCGAGACCCCAACAGCAGGTCAAGTAGGCTCAGGACTCACCGTTGGAGGTGCTCCAGGCAGTGCCCTAACAAACCTCGCAGATGACTCTGCGAAGGTCGTTCGTGGCTTCGCCAACACCGCCCGAAGCAATGTTGCCAAAGTCTTTGCCGAAGGCGGTGAAGCTGCTCTCAATGCAACCAACGCGCACCGCACCGCCGCCAACCTAGAGTCTGCGGCAGCTCGCACCGCCAGCACCGCCAGTCGCCTAAAAACGACCGGGAAAGTACTGGGTGTCGTAGGCGGTGCCTTCACCGCCATCGATCAAAGCACAAACTCCAGCGCCGAATCCACCGAGGCCAAAGTTCTAAGTGGAACCCTTGCAGGTACTGCCACTTATGCAGTGGGAATGACCAACCCCTACCTGGCCGCCAGTGATGCCGTCGCCAACCTGGCAGGTGCCCCCGACACTCCTGGTAATGTCTTGAACAAATCTATCGACACCATCGTGACAATCGGTGAAGCTGCTGTCAACCAGGATATGCGTGCCATCGATAACTTGAATGCTCGCAACCTCAGAGGCGACAACGGTGTTGTGTTCCAGGCTGCTGCAGAAGCCGGTGAATACTGGGCAGAACACGGCATCATCGGAGGTCTGTCCAACTTCTGGGATGCCGTGACAAACTAACAGAGTCTCCTGGAAAGTTAGGGGGTATATAGCCCAGTGTCACGAATCAGGATGAGGGCATGGGTTGTGTGGGCAGAGTCGCCAAGCAGATCGAGGTAGAGCTGATGAGATCGGGCTTTTAACTGCTCTAATCGTTCAAACCAACCCAAACGAGAGAGCAACATCACAGTGACAACAGTGAGTCGGACAGCATCACGAATTTGCTTGCGTTGTTTCTTGGTCGGTGTATGCAGGCCCCAATGATAAAGATCAGCGATGGTCTCTAAGAAATGCCCCAGAAACTTAAGCTGTTGGAGCAAGATAATAAAGCGATATGCGGCGTGTTTTTGATACTTTTTGAAAAGCTGTGTATACAGTCGGACTTCGCCTCCCAGGCGATAATACATCAGCTCAATTTGAGCATGAAGCAGAGGTGTCAGCCGCTTCTTCAGAGAAGGGTGAGACATCCAGCGTGCAGCGGCCTGAATTAAATGAAAGCCACCACATGACTCGCCATAGATATGTTGTCGTCGAAGTTTGAGTTTGGGAATCACCTTGACTCCTCGGCTTTTCATGATACGCAGAAAGGATGTGTTTTTATCAAGGTACTTCATCATACGAAGAACCTGACGAATAAAAACAACCTGCTCTCCCTTTCCATTCATCCAAGCCCAAGCTTGATTGTTCTTGGGTCGTCGTCCATACAACAAAAAGAAACGCCAGGCCTGTGTTCCAATTTGACGACCATGTGGATTGCTTGGAAAGAGCTTATAGACTCCATCAAGCATCTGCTGAAGTGTCACAGTCCGCTTGCCCACTTTAAACTTTCGTGAGAGAGGGATACCCAACTCTAAAAATGTTTTGAGATGCATGGACGGATGGGGTTCAATCCTAACTCGGGATGAACCTGCCGGAAAGTAGGGAACCTCTACACCTTTCATCTTCTTAAACTTAAGGAAGCCTGAGACAATACGATCCACGGCAAGTTGGCCTCCGGGAAGGGTCAAGGTTTTGCCAAATACAAGCAATGTGTGAGCAAGCAACCAGGGATTGCTTGGGTCTCGGCCATGTTTCCACATCACCCTCTTCAACAGTTGTTGTGTTTGAAGTATCGCTTTGTATATTTTGTCGTTGTGAGACACCTTGGGCAGTGGAGCAGAGGTCTTCACAGGCTTGGCCCTTTTGCTCAGGGACTGAAGTTGGGTGGGTCGTGTTGTGGGTTTCGATTGTGCATGAATCACCCCCAAAGAAGACAGGAAAAAGCAACACAATCCAAAGCCAGAAAGAAAGATACGTGACGATTTTTGAAACAACATACTCTCACTCATATATATTTTGTGTGGTGGCACCAAGGGTATCGCATGCTCCTTTGAACCCAAGACGAACCCAAGATGAACCCAAGACCTCCTACATTGTCAAGTCACAGACACAACAATTCAAGCGACAAAGATGTTCCAACATGAGAAAAAGAGTTCTGCAACTCGTCATTCCCATCGTCCCATCAAAAAAAACAAAACAGTTTTCATATCAAATAGATAAAGAGAGTATCATCGAGAAAAGCTCTTCCAAGTTGACAAAGCAAGAAGCTCCCTGCTAAATTCACAGTTGTACGCCGTAATGTTCGATAGAATCGAAACGATAATCCGATCCTCAAACCCGAGTTTCAAGAATCAAAGTCATCTTCGTCTTTGTCACTCAACCAAAGCCTTGGGGATTTCCCATTCCTAGACTGATGAGAGAGGTCAGTTACTATGCCGACACGTGCTGTTGTCACGGAAGAGTTAGCAAACTTATTTCGTGTATTTTCACATCCCCACCGAATACAGATCATCGAGGAGTTACGCAGCGGTGAGCATGATGTCAACGAGCTGGAAGAAGTGCTGGGGATCAGCCACTCTCGTGTGTCCCAACAACTCTCAAGCCTACGAGCCCATCAGTTAGTGAAAGTTCGAAAAGAAGGAAGGCATGTCTATTATTCCTTGTCACAGCCTGACTTGGCGGGCTGGATTCTCGAAGGGCTGGAGTTTATTGTCCAACGATTGGAGCAGAGACACGAGCTGCGCTCCGCAGTAGAGGAAGTACGACACTTGTGGCAGGGAGAAGAGAATAACGACGAGAAGTAACTTACGATAGTTCTTCGGCTCTGGGAGAGAGAGCCTTGTAGGAGCCTGTGCTGCTAGGCTTCGCCGAAGTCCAATCGGGATTGATATGCTGAATGAATTGTTCCACAAAGTCTATCATTCGAATGCTACCCTCCACATGGGCCAAACGCAGTTTACGAAAGAACAAGAGTGCTCTTCCACTACTTTCGATGTGGTAGTAGTCTTTCGACTCCAAGAACTGAATAAGATTGGGAGAGAAGAACTTACGAATCCCTTCTTCATTGTCTCCCATCAACAAGTACTTCCGAGAAAACTGAGGGAACAACTGAAAGTCAATATCCATGAAGCCGGCAATCTTCATCACACGATCGAAGAGCTTGTCGAGTCGTCCTTCTTTCTCCAGCGCAAAGCGGGGGATACGATAGGGGAGCTGCACCACAACAACAGTACTATGGTAGACTTCCGTTGCAAGTAACGCTCCCTCATCAAAGGTAACATCGGCGATCTCCCAGTAGTAATCGTCCTCTAACTTAAACACCCCATTGATAATATTCTCTTTGTATTCAATCGGTCTTCTTTCAAAGAAATGAAATCGCTTGAGAGATGAAGTTTCCCATTCCATAGCTATTCGACAATCACAGCCCCTCTCCTCAGCAAGAGCTTTCAATCGAAGCTGCCGAGGTGTCAA
>JALTMC010000358.1 GCA_027005175.1 Myxococcales bacterium | reverse complement strand
GGTATGGGCACAACACTCACGATGTTAACCATACTTGGAAAGCGCGGTGTCCTCGCACATGTGGGAGACAGTCGCCTGTATCTACATCGGGATCAAAAGATCTACAAGCTCAGCATCGACCACACATTGCTGGCTGAGATGTTGGCCCAAGGTGTTCCCAAAGAAGACCTGATTGAGGGTGGTTTGTCGATGTCGAATGTCCTGACGCGGGCTGTGGGAAAAGACGCATCTGTCAAAGTTGATGTGCTTCTGTTTGACGTCCTCCCTGACGATACCTTCTTGTTGTGCTCCGATGGATTAAGCTCGGTAAGCAACCCCGTTGAACTCGAAACCATGCTCTCTCAAAGTCACTTGGACACGATCCCGGAACAACTCATATCACTCGCCAAAAAGCGCGATGGCTCGGACAACATCACAACACTCCTGGTTCGATGGGAGACCGAGTCCTCCCCTACCAATGAGGAGCAGATGTGGACGACAGAGATCCACCTCCGATTCGACACACTGCAAAAGATCTATCTCTTCAGACATGTCACCTTTCGAGAACTCAGCAAGCTGATGTCTGTGATGCAGGTTGTTCATTGCGACAAGAGAGACTATGTCATCACAGAAGGCGCGAAAAGCAACCAGCTGTATATTTTGTTGGAAGGCTCTATGCTCATTACCCGAGGTGACAGAGAGATTGATGTCCTCAAACCCGGTGACCATGTTGGTGAGATGGCACTCTTAAATGACCAACCTCGCTCTGCTACAGTTCGTGCCGCCGAAGCCACTCGACTGCTCATGGTTGAACGCGATGCCCTGTTTACATTGATGCGAGAAGAACCAGCGATTGGTGTGAAGCTCTTATGGAACTTGTCACGAGGGTTGAGTAGCCGCCTTAACACGGTCAACCAACAAGCCTTTGGCCCCCTTCAAGTGGACTTTAACGAAACAGAAGATACTCTCCGAATCACCCCTATTCCTCCGGGGTAACGAACCAATCCACTCCTCACAAGCAACGAAGTCACACCCTTGGGAACAACGATTTAATAACTTAAACATCTCAAATCACATTTGCGAGAACACTCCGGTTTTTCTACAACGCACTTGTTCAACGTATGTGGTCGCCGTTCCTAGTCATTCTTTCTTTTGTTTCGTTCCTTCACACGCCTGGAAGCTTTCTGAAAAGCACTCGCGAGACCTTCAGATTGTCCCGAGACTACAGGAGAGCCACTGTCAGAGTCCATTCCATGAGAGTCCGCACTCTCCTCCTTCGAAGTGGGCTGAAGATGTGCTGGAGGTGCTCTGCGCTGCACAGGCTTCTCTGTTGAAGTCGAGAGCACAGAGCCGGCATCGGTTGACTTTCCTTCTCCTGTTGTCACACGAAACCATCGATATTGAGCCGCTCTTAACATACGGGAAAGATAGCCAGAGCGGCGCTCGAAGATCTCACAGAGAAAGAAGAGGACAGCCAGACCCAGCAACCAGGGACGGAGAGAAAACAGCCTTACTTTGCGTGGAAGGTCTCGCCACACTTGGGAGACATCCAGTCGCTCTTTTCCCTGTGAGATCCGCGCCAAAGAGGCCAAAGTCGCAGGCCCATCCCGAGCGGTATCAGGACGAAACTCTGGAGAGTACGGCAACGTCACCGGTGGCAAAACCACAGGTTTGTAGCCCGCCACTTTAACAGTGGTCAGCGAAGTTTCCTTTCCTTGCAGGGGAATCTCCACTTGCAACACGTGAGGTGACAGCCATTTCATCTGTGTTTTTAGAACCTTCGGACGCAAACCGGAAACCCCCTTGATCGTGTATGCAGAAGGGGCTGTAGAGAGTGCCGTATTTTTTCGTTCGGGGTCCAAATGAAGTTGCACCACAGCAACACCACGACGAACCTTTTGGGTCAATAACATATGACGCGGTAGGGGACGTGCTTTCCCCGCTGTCCACCGAGCAAGAGTGCTGAGAAAGCTCCCCAGTTGAGACCACTTCGCGAGAGCGCCTGTATGTTTCCCATCAACCTCCGCCGTATAAGCAAGGGCCCGGCCCAAACCAACCTGCCAAAAGGACACGATCGGAGCTTTGTATTCATCGGTCGTGAGTGCTGCCTGCGTCGCACCAGGCCGCAAGTAACACAAGTTATAACCTCCCGTCGAAGGGGGATTCTTATAACTCAGATCGGTTAAAGCAGCGAGCCCTGTTGTCCACTGAAAGGGGGTCTTTTCTTTCACAAACGTACTTCTCACGACAATAAAGGTATCTTGTGCAAACAAGCGTGGCAAGGAAGCCGCATCTTCCGTAAAAAAGATCCGACCGTGGCCTCGCTTTGCCACATCCTTTAAAAAAGCTGCATCTGGATCGGTGTCCTTCCCCAAACCGATCACACTCACCGTGATTTTTTCTTTCTTAAACAAAGCCAATAATGACTTGTACTTTCCGGGCTGTTCAGCGTCGGCTGCATCTGCAAACAAGAGAATATGCCGGGTCTTTGCTGTGGCTGGTTGTAACATCTCATAAGCCGCAACAAGACCGTCATAGACATAGATACCACCGCCCATGGAAGCAATGCCCAGAATTCTCTCCCGCATCGTGGGCTTTTGATGAACCTGCATCAAGGGAACAATGGTGTGTGCTTTTGTATCAACGGCCAGCACCCCCAGCTCATCCAGGGGACTGAGTAAGTTTAAGGTCTGAGCAGAGGCAAGGTTCGCGAGAGCCATTTTTGTCTGTCCTCCCGCAACAGTAGCCCCCATACTTCCGGAGCGATCAAGAACAATCGCCATGGCGAGAGAGAGCTTTCTGTGCTCTCGACGAAGTTCCATAGACACGGGCAAGATCGCTTCCAATGGAGAGCGAAAATAACCACCGGGGCCAAACGATGTAGAGCCACCCGTCATCATCAAACCAGCACCGGATTGTTTGACCCAGGCTGCGATCGTCTCCATCCCCTGGGTTCCGATTTTATTGGCCTCTATATTTTCAAGCAGAAGCCCCGAATAGCGGGAGAGGTGACTCAATGACCATTGGACTTGACGAGGCCGCAGAACGGTGAGAGGGATTCGTGCGTACCGAAGAAGTCTAGCAAAACCAGCACGAGGAGTTTCAGACACCAAAAGCAGTGGCCGTTGCCCACGAATCCCAACCAAGATTCTGGCTTTGTTGTTTTCAGGCACAGGATCTTTTCCGACTCCTTTGACAGTAAGAGAGTATTGAAATGTCCCTGGTTTACCGGCTTTATCGCGAAAAACAAGACGATGCCCTCCGGCCGACATCACCTTGGTTCCCTGACCCAATACCTGCCCCCCTCGCTTTAAGACATACGAGATCGTTTGAGTTGTAGGGATGTGAACCTCGGCAGAGAGTAAGAAGGCTTCTCCCGGAGCCACTGTTCCAGGGGCCTGAACTCTGGTGATGGAGATATCCTGGCTGCTGGGTCTACGCAGTAAATGAAAATCAACAGAGATATCTCGTGCTGCGGCTTGTGCCGCCACAGCCCTTGGATCTTTCCCCGTCCATTTCCCGTCGGAGAGGAGAAGAATCCTCCCGGAACCACCGGAAGGAACAAGCGAAAGAGCAAGTTTCATCGCGCCCGACAAACGAGAAGCGTCAGGCCCCACCGATGTGAGAAAGCCCGCAAACTTTCCTTTCTGCGGAACACGATCGATCGCAGCCGTTTGCCCCATCGAAACCACAGCAAGACGATCGTTCTGTCCCATCTTGGTCTGAAGCAGATCGATGATCTCTTTTTGACGAACTTCGCTATGAGGTGGCATGGAGCGACTCCGATCCACCACCACAACGACAGTGCCTGACCGACTTTGAAAGCGTATCGCAACACCAGCCATCGCCGCCACAACCAGGAAGAGCGTAAGCCACCGCAACACAGTGAGAAAGCGGGTAGGCGCACGCCATACCCAAAGTACAATGGTCAAGGGAATCGCAAGTAACAGCCAAATAGGGTGAAGGAAAATCATGCAACCACCCTCTTTTGTTGTGCCATAAGAAAGAGATGAGCAACCAAAGCCGCAAGAGCCAACAACGCAAACAGCCAGGACATATCTCGATACTGTCGCTGCGAGAGAGAGTCTCTTGCCCAAGCTCCCCACTCCCCTTCACCACTTCGAGAAAGGTCTGATTCTTTTTTTGTCAACGCATTCACTGCAAAAGAATAGCTCTGACCACCTGCCTGTACACGATAGACTCCACGATCGTGGGTCTGTAACGGGATACGAGTTCCCATAGGGTGGATCGTATACGAAGGTCCCACAGGAGGAGAGACTGTTATGGGGCCGGTACTTCGGGGCAATCGCAAAAAGGCTTGAGAGCCCAGGCGAATATTTCGGTCCTCCAACCCCGCGTCATTTTGCTGTCTCCATCGCAAAAGATTCCAAATCAAGATGGGCCAGTTGGGTGTGCGCATGAGATTCGAACGATCCGGATCCAGGTGTAGCTTGATATGCTTCCCATCCGACAATGTCGAAGCAGCAGTCAGCAAGGGGATATGTCCAACCAGCAAAATGGGCTGCCCGTGGGAGGAGGCGATTCCCCCTGCGCTCCAGATCACACCACTCATCGACAGACCCTGCGCCAAGGGGTGCTCCCGCTGTAAGATATAGGGTCCTGCATACGCTTTAGACTTCCCTCCTCCACGTGCGATCTCAAACACCCACGCTTGAGAACTTGGAGGCAAGACAACCGCCTTGTCTGTCAACAAGATATCTGGCTTTGTCTTCACCAGCACAGCTCGACGAGTCGATAGCAAAACACCCACAACCTTTTTTTGCCAATCCAGATTGGCAAACGAAAGACCGACACGTACAGGCCGGAACAACTGCGGCAACAACACAACCTGGTTGTCGATAGAGAGCGCGTCTTTGTTCAAAAAGGCATACAGGTTGGGTGTACCTCGCGGCAAGGCAAAGGTGATACGCCTCTGTTCGCGAGCTTTGAGAGAGAGTCGAAACCTTCGAATCATCTTTCCAGACGGAGAGGTACGTAAGGTCAGTGAAGTCCGACGTGGACCCGAAGAGAGATTCACCACAGAGAGCAAGACATGCTCCTTTTGGTCCCATCGCGAACGAGAAGCATTAACGATGGCAAGGTTCGGTCGTGCCTTCCCCAAAGACCTCCAACGCAAACGTCCTTCTTTGGGCAGCTTGGAGGGGAGTTGGTCCGAGATCACAAGGACTCGACCGTGTTTCCCAACAAGCTGCATCGCAAACCCAATGGCCAAAGGCAAGTCTGCCTCTGGAGAGCGACATCGCCAGCCCTGAAGCACACCTTTGATCGGGGCGACACTTTGAATATACCCACCTAAGACCTGTGGTTTCGCTCTCGCAAG
>JALTMC010000357.1:2802-5331 GCA_027005175.1 Myxococcales bacterium | reverse complement strand
AAAGAAAAGGAATGCTCCATGTGGAACTGGTTTACAAGTCTATTCAGTGGTCGCTCAAAGCATCAAAACGAAACATTCCTGCCCCCTTTTACCAAAGAAATAGTTGAGATCCAAGCCTTAAGCGAAACCATTGACTGGGGAATCAAGTCTTTGGGTATCCCAGAGATTTGGAAAGAGAGCCAAGGAGAGGACATTAAAGTCTGTATCCTAGACACTGGTGTTGCTACCAAGCACCCAGACCTACAAAAAGCGATCATTGCCACAAAAGACTTCACAGGCAACGACAATCCCGAAGATGGCAATGGTCATGGTTCACACTGCTCCGGTATTGTAGGTGCACGCAGCAATGATGTTGGGATTATCGGAGTAGCTCCCCAAGCTCAGTTGATGGTTGGAAAGGTTCTCAGTGATGGTGGCTACGGTACAATAGATTGGATCGTCAAAGGAATGCATTGGGCGTATGAGCAAGGTGCCGACATCATCTCCATGTCTCTCGGATCACACTCCCCCGACGATGATCTGGAGAAAGCTGTTCGTCATGTCATCGATAATGGACGTATCTTGATCTGTGCTGCCGGAAATGATGGCTCAGGTTCCGACACCGTAAACTACCCCGGTGCCTACAAAGACGTGATCTGTGTTGGCTCCATCAATCGCGACATGGAACGCTCAAGTTTCTCGTCCACAGGCCCCAATGTCACCATCATGGCACCCGGAGAGGATATCTACTCCTGCTATCCTCCCGACAAATACGCCACCTTCAGTGGAACCTCCATGGCAACCCCATTCATCGCAGGAGTTGCCGCACTGATTCTCTCCAAACATCGCAAAAAAGGTGGAAAAACCCCCTGCGAAAACCAACAACAAATGCTCGAACACCTGACCAAAGTTGCTCGCGACATCGAAGATAAAGGCTGGGATAAAAATACCGGCTGGGGAATCGTCAACCCCAAGAAAAGTGTTGAAGACGAGGACTAACCCAGACGAAAGTTCCTGACAACTTTCACTCCTGGGGACCTTCTCACTTCTTAGGGTCCGTCCAAAAAGAAAATCGTTGATTTGCGCTTCGATTCGCCGCTCTGGCAAGGCTCTCCGACGAAAGAATAGCTTGTTGCTATTCCGAGGAGGTGGAACGCATCCAGGGTGGATGAAGCGGAGAGGCAAACGGTATCGGTTCTTTTTGCACGGATCCCCAAGATCGCAGCTCCGATGAGAACTCCTGGTTCCCTTAGAGTCCGCCCAAGATCGCAGCTCCGATGAGAACCCCTGGTTCCCTTAGAGTCCGCCCAAGATCGCAGCTCCGATGAGAACTCCTGGCAACTTTTATTCCTGGGGACTTTCCCACTTCCCTAAGATCGCAGCTCCGATCATATCACCCCATACATTGACAGTGGTCCGACACATATCGAGGACACGATCGACAGCAAGGATCAGACCGATACCGGAGAGAGGCAGTCCTACGGCGCTGAGAACCATGACCATTGTCACAGTACCGGCACTGGGTATGCCTGCGGCACCAACAGCAGCAAGAGCAGCCGTAAAGAAGATCAGGATCTGTGGACCAAGACCCAGATCAATGCCGTAGAGTTGGGCGATAAAGAGAGCGGCGATAGCTTCGTATAGAGCAGTACCGTCCATATTGACAGTGGCTCCCAGGGGCAAAACAAACCCAGCAACCTTGGCAGGGACCTTTGCGTTCCCCTCAACAACTTCAAGGGAGACAGGAAGTGTTGCTGAGGAAGACGATGTACTGAATGCAACACCAAGGGCGTCGCGCACTTGACCAAAGAATGCAAATGGTGAGCGGCGACCAAAGAGATACAAACACGCAGGCAAAACAAGGAGGGCATGAATAGCCAACGCAGTGAGCACACAGAGCATGTACTTGCCAAGCAAGATCAGGATATCAAATCCACTCTGTGCGACTTGGTAGGCTATCAAGGAAAAGACACCGTAAGGCGTGAGCAGCATCACCCACTCGACAAAACGCATCATCGCGGCGTTGAGACTGTCGGCGAGTGTAATGGTAGGCTTTCCTTTCTCTCCCAAAGACACAAGGATCAAACCCAGGAAGATCGAAAAAACAATAATGCCCAACACGTTACCCGTAGCGAGTGCTTTGAACGGGTTTTGTAAGATCTTCTTAATCTGCATATACAAGAAGCGACTGACCGTCAGCGAAGGTCCTTTGCGTTTGGTTTTGGCACGCATACTGCGGGCCTCTTTCACAGAACGTCGCATTCCAACCCGGGCAATGATCAGCTCAGCACGAACGGCACCTTGGGCTCGTTGCCCCAACAAATGCAAAGCATTTTTTGCTTTGGGAGCCTTGCCCTGTGTTGTTTTTTTCAAAAAGCTCTGTACCGAGGCAGCGATCGCCTGTGCAGCGTCAAAAGCAAGCACTGAGGCACGCTTTTGTCCCGATTTATCGGCCTTTCCAACATCGGAGAGCAAGTGGGATTCAAAGGCTCGCCGAATACGTTTCACACCCGCCACAGGGATCTCTTTCTTTGTGGCCTGTACAACCTT
>JALTMC010000357.1:0-2792 GCA_027005175.1 Myxococcales bacterium | reverse complement strand
GCTTTGAGCTTTGCTGGGATCTCTGTTTCTCCAGGTCGCATCACATTCACGGCGATCAATCCAACCACGATCGCGAGCATGGTTGTTGTGAAGTAGTATAAAATAGCACGTCCCCCCAGACGACCCAGTTCTTTCGGAGAGCCAAGCGAAGCGACGCCGACAATCATAGTCACCATGATCAGGGGCATGATCAGCATCTTCAATGCTGCCATAAAGATATCGCCAAGGAACCGCAGGGAGATTGCAGTTTGTGGGAAGAAGATCCCCACGCCTATCCCAAGAGTTAAGGCAATAACGATCTGAGCCGTTAGGCCCAGCCGAGGTTTTGAAACGGATGATTCACCACTTTCCCTAACACTCTCAGACATTCTTATCTCCCTTTGTTGTTCTCTGTCGGTTGTTGGTCGCGAACAATCGTTGGTTGGTCGTTATTTGTTTGCAGTGAGTGGTTGGTTTGTCGTTGACTGGTCGTTGCTACGACTCCGGGAGAATGCATAACAAAGGATGAAGCAAAAGAGAATAGGCAAGAACACTTCAGGAGCCAAAGGCGTCGTTCCAACAGACTGACATCCTTGCAATGATTGCTTTCCTGGTTCAACTTCTGATGTCTCTTTCGGGCAAGGGGTCAGGCCATCGTTGGAATCCACCACGGTCCACTTAATCACCACACCGTTTTTAGGATATATATTGCAAAGACCATCGCGGTCATCGGTTGCGAGGTCTCGTTTTTTGCTCTCACCTTCCTGTGATTTTCCAAACATTGTAGCATCCGCCACGGACGAATGTTCCAATCCTAAAAAATGACCGATCTCATGAACAGCAGTGTTCATAACATCGTACGATGCGGTGGCAGGAGAGGACGAAGTGGACCATTGGAATGCATAGCCATTGAAGGCGATATCCGCATCGCGAATTTCACCAGAAATCGGATTCCACGACACCTTGGTTACCGCCAACACATCTTGAGGATAAGGCCACTCTCTGCGAGATTGAACCCAAAAGATATGGTTTTGATTGCCAGCACTGTTGTTGTATTCCTGTCGAGGGTTTTCAACCAGACCGCCAAAAACAAAGGAGACTCGGGCACAATCGACATTCGCCCACACAGAGAAGGCATCTTTTATGGCCTGAATATCACTGCCATCTTTGATCTGTCCACTTCCCAGACGCCCCACATAATAGGTGATCGGCATCTGAGTCCATGCCACAGGGATGCCATTGTCTGTTCTGGAGCGCACATAACTCCAAGCCGTTGGCGCACCTGACAGAAAGACCAACAACAAGATCGGAGCCAAACGCCAGATCGAGAGTTCCCTGAGACGGGCTGTAAGTGTCATGGTTTTTGAACCTCTAACACAAAGAAAGGACGGTTGGAGGAGAGCCCCTTTTCGTCCTTCAAGAGCAGTTCAACTCTGATGCGCGTTCCAGGCACAAGAACGCGTGCAGAGAGAGGAAGAAGAAGCTCGAAGGAGCCACGGGGACCGTCATTAACCGTTCGAGAGGATAAGGGTTGTGCAACGAACTCTTTTCCGTTGACCACGAACTGTGAACTCCCACCGCGAAGATCAGAGTTATTGTCTTCCCAATCCACTTTAAAGCGAAGAGTCTGTGGCTGTTGGGGTAGGCCACCAAGGAATGTCAGTTTGCGGATCTCAGGGTTCCCTGGGATTTGTTGAAAGCAACGCTCTGGAGGGGTCGAAGCATCAGAGGAAGAAGGCATCCCATGACAGCCTGTAACGAGAAAAAGAAAGAGGGAAAGAGAAAGCCCTCCCAACCTTGTACTGGTCAACATTCTTTCACTCTGCTCTCTCCCTACAACGTCGTCTGTGATGAGTCCATAGAGATGCCTGTGCCCGACGGGTCAACATTCTTTCACTCTGCTCTCTCCCGGCGTCCACTCTGCTCTCTCCCGGCGTCCACTCTGCTCTCCCTACGACTCTTGGTTGATCCACAACGCTGCCAAGTTTCGGACGGTATCTCGCTCTTGAGGAGTTGCTGTTGGTTCATAACCAAAATCATCACCAAATTCGAGCTGGAGTTCACTTTTCACACGTTGACGCACCACGATTTGTGGATGATTCATCGCATCAATGACCCACTGTTTCCGACTCTTCTTTCCTTCACGGGTCCACCAAGAAAGCCAGGCTTTTGGTTCACCGTTAAAATTCTGCAAGGTCAGCAACCGCAACGTCTCCAAAGCATACTCTTGAATGATTGGCTGGGGATGTTTTAAGAGTTCAATCACATCGGTGGTCGCCTCGGTGATACGAAGGTGTCCAAAATAAAAGAGAGCTTTTTGTAGCCGGTGTGGGTGGTTGGATTTAAGATTTTCACGCAAGAATTGGAGCAATTTAGAGAACCCATCCTGCCCTCGGTACCGACGTAAATTATTGCATATGATACGCTGAATGGATGTGTTTGTTTCTGTAAAGAGGCGCTGCAACAAAGGTGCAATGGCGCGTGGAGGTCGCCAGTATCCCAGCAAGATAAGGATCTGCATTCGCTGTGCATCACCACTTTTTTCAAGCAACTGTAACATGCGATACAAGGCGGGGTCACCGATCATCTCACAAAACTCTACGAGCCGTTGGAGTCGTTGTTTTAAAGCGGGGTTACCTCCTGCCCCTTGCTCGGATACCGGGATGTAGCTGAGCAGCGAAGGAATCAAAGAGGCTCCATAGCGAGCCATTCCTTCCAATAGCTTTTTTCGCTCGGCAGGATCGTTGCAGGCGAGATATTCATCCAGTTCCATCTTATGGGCCTGAAGACTCTCGTCTAGAACCACATCTTTC
>JALTMC010000356.1 GCA_027005175.1 Myxococcales bacterium | reverse complement strand
GCGAGATCACCGAGACCGACAATCATGAAACGAGGTGGCATGTTCATGGGGGGCTCTCCAGTAAGTGCTGAGGGGTTGGCCGAAACGTTTCTTCTCTCTCGGGGCACGGTATGTTCATGGGAGGCTCTCTCGCAAATGCTGTGCGAGATGAAGCATCTCGTTGTGGGCTACGATGTGTTCCTCGCGATTTTGGACCAAAGCAGGCCATTCAAGCAGCGACTTCATCGGCAGCGCGTTTGGGTCGAATGCTGCTTGCACCATTGGTAACTTACAGAGGCGAGCGCGGTCTTCCTCGGATAGAACAAGAGGTATCGGGGACATGGTGAATCGTAAAACACGCTCCATAAAGGGGGTCGGGCAGGTCAGAACCCATGGACGACCGAGGGCTGCTGCCAAGTGGGCACTCTCTGTTCCGAGAGCCCGATCGACAGTATCCGCTCTCAGACTACAGACCAGAAGTTTGCAATGACTGTTTGCCTTGTGCACGAGATTGTGCTGTGTTTCCAACGCGAGAAGTTCGATCTTGCGGGCATCCTGGGCGTCGATCTCTGTTGGGTGTGCACGAGAGAGTGTGGCTCCCAACCGACCAGCCATAAAGGTGAGTACGCAACGCCATGAGCCCCCTCCCTTTCGTCGCCCCTCTCCTCTTTCCAAGGCTCTCAGAGCCGCTTGCGCTTGGCTCGCTGTGGTAGAGAGCGTCGTGTTGGTCGCGATATTTTTGGCCGTCAGGTTTTCAAGAGCGACAAAGCCCGCGCTGGTCGCTGGTAGCTTTACCATGATGTTGGGAGCTAGCGAAGCCAATTCTTCTCCCTCGCGGATCATCGCGTCAGCGTTATAAGCCTGATGAGGATTCACTTGTGCGGAGACCCAACCGTATCGACCCTTGCTGGCTTCAAACTGAAACCGCATGATCTTGGTGGCAGACCGGATCGATTCATCCCGTAGTAGCCGTGCAAAACATTGTGGAGAGGTGTCTTTTTTCTTACTTTTTGCCCAGGCTCTTTCTTGGAGATAGGGTGTGGATTGGATCGCTTGGGTGAGCAGTCGAGGGTTGGTTGTCACCCCAGTCAGTATGGTGTTCTCTTGTGCGGGATTCAATCTCTCACGAGCGGGCTTTTCACGACACCAGGCCGCAAACATCGCAGGGTGACCGTCGGCCCAAACCTCGAACTCTTGGTGTCCTTGACGGAGGTCGTCAAGGAACGTCTTTGTTTTGTTTTTTTCTTCCTGAGGCCGTGACGATTCATTCGAAAGTATTGGGAGTTCCTTCATGATTGCGCTCGCAGCATACTGCTGTTGATCCCGGGAGTATGAGGCAAGAGGATCACGCGGATCTTTCGCTCGGCGATCGATGGAGCATTCATATGCTGAATATACAGTTCTCGCTCCCAATCATCTCCATGGAAGATATGGGTGATCTGGTACTTTCGGTAAACGGATGTGTGCTCACCATCCACAAGTAGAATATGGTCTGCGAGACCCGTGTTGCGAATGGCCTGTATGCGTTTGGCTTCAGAGTCGTGGGGAGGTTCTTTGTAGGATGTAGCATAGCTCTTTGTACAGACCCCTACGACGAGTTCATCACACATGCTTCGGGCACGTCGGAGCAGGTTCAGGTGTCCCTCGTGCAACAGGTCCCACACTCCCGCCGCATATCCGATTCGATGAGCTTCTCTGTTGGTTCCATTTGTAGGAGGGGTGGGCTGTTGCATGCAAGGCTCCTTGAGAAGGGGGTTTCGATGTGTTGGAGATTCCCAGTTGTGTTGTTAATTAAGATGTTGGCCTGCTCCTTGAGAAGGGGGCTTCGATGTGTTGGAGATACCGTTGCATCAATACAGGTATCTGAGACATTTCGCCTTTATGGAGTGATGAAGGTTGGTAACGACCATCGAAAAATAGCTCCTTGTTTCGTTCTTTCACAAAACCTGAAAGCATGTAGGGGCGAAAGACATCGAATTGTTCTGTTGGAATACGGCACATTTGAATGGGTAGTGAAGGTCTGTGCTCTGCTTTTTTGGGCCGATTCAAGTCTTCTTCCAGATTCAGGTAGGAGTGAAACATCACTGGGAAACAATAGCGGGCGGGAGGCTTTTTATGTGGGGTGAGGTGTTGAATTTGTTCAGAGGGCAGGCGTGCGTGTTTGAGTGCAGTGGCTGTTTGTTGGGCAACCTTCTGCAAAGAGTGTTCTCGTGCGACCAAGACAGGGATTGTATTAATCGCACATGGACTCGCATCTCCGATGTCATAAAAGGGGCGCAGATTGACTACCATTCCAACAGGGAGGACCTCTGTTTTGAGGAACTCCATCGCAGCCATCGCAAAGGCCCACAACAAGAGATTGCTGGGGGTGCATTGGTTTCGAACTGCTGCTTGTTGGAGCTGTGAGAGGGGACCCAGCCTAAATTCGGAGAGGTAGTTTGTTGGTTGCGTCGCATCGTAGGGGGATTCAGGAGGTACAGTGGCCATCACGTTCTGCCAGTATTGACGGTCCTGCTCTGCAGCAGGTGACGGAAGGTAGGAATTCTCTTTTTGAGGAAGCTCCATGTGGGCTTGAACATTCGGGTATGAAGGGCCAGGAATTCCGAAGCTTTGCAAGAGTAACTCGCGCTGAATCGACTGGAATATCTTGGGGAGACTTAGGCCGTCATAGCCAATGTGATGGATCCATATCAGCAAGATATGTGTCGCCGGATCGATTTCTAGGAGTTTCCAGTGAATCGGCGAAACCTCGAGAGACTTTTCGTTCGTTGCTTCCCATGCAAAGACATCCAAGAGTGCGGAGCGTAACACCTTGGTGGGGTTGAGGACATCTGTGAAGAGGCCCTCTGGGATGTTGTCTTGCACCATGGCTTGTCCCTCCACCGCTACAGTACGTAAACCGATATGCTCATGCATAACAGCTTGTAGGGCAACACTCAAAGTCTGTGGCTGGAGTGGACCTGTCAGTTCGAAGGCATAGAAGTTCCAACTCGCCCTCGGTAGCCTCTGGGCCTGACGAGCAAAAGTTTGCTGCATTGTCGAGGTCTTGGGGAGGGGGGGGAGAGAGGAGTGTGTTGCTTTGTTCAACTCTCTGGGTTGGGATTCTTTTTCTGAGATGGCTGCTTTCACTCCGGAGAATGTGTCTTTCAGCGTTTGGGAGAGATGAACTGCAATTGCTGATGGTGTTGGATAATCAAAGGCCAAGGTGGGAGACAACTCCAGTTGAATGTGCTGAGCCAAACGATTACGCAGCTCCACTGCCATCAGCGAGTCTAAGCCGAGCTCTTGAAGCGGACGCTCCGATGGGATGCTGCTCGGCCCCGTGAGTGCAAGCACGGATGAAGCTTCCGAACGAACCAGCTCCAACAGGGCATTCGTTTGTTCCTTGGCAGGCATTGCAGAAAGTTGGCTTCGTATGGATTCTGTTGTTGTCGGAGTATCATACATCGATGTTTGTCGTAGGGAGGGTTTGTTTCTCCATTCCTGCAAGAGTGCTGGGAACTTAAGAGAAAGTATGGAGGGCTTCAAGTGTGCCGGAAGAAGGAGAGTTTCAGGGCGAGCGATTGCTGCATCGAGTAAGGTTAAACCTTGTTTATGGCTCAATGTACAAATGCCTTGCTTTTCCATTTGTATGAGTTTCGCAGCAGAGAGATGTGCAGTCATCCCTGTGCCTTGTTGCTCCCACAGTCCCCAGGCCAAGCTTTGTCCGGCCAATCCCTGTTTTCGGCGATGGGCGGCGAAGGCATCCAAAAAAGTATTGGCGGCGGCGTAGTTACTTTGTCCTGGAGAACCAAAAACTCCAGCGATCGAAGAAAACAAAATAAAGAAATCAAGCTCACTCTGTTGAGTGAGTTTGTGGAGATTCCAGGCCCCTCTGATCTTGGGAGCCAATGCGTTGGCAAGCGATTCGGATGATTGCGTCATCAAGGAGGCATCTTCGAGGACACCGGAACAATGAATGACACCTCGCAGAGGAGCTTCGTTTGGGATAGCGTCCAGTACCTTGCTCAATGAACGGAGATCCGTCACATCACAGGCGGCGATCGTGACAGAAACACCGAGTTCTTCAAGCTCGGCCTTCAATTCAGCGACCCCTGGTGCTTCCATTCCTCGTCGTGAGGTCAGGACCAGATGCTTCCATCCGTGTTTTCGAGCGAGATGGCGACTCACTAGGCTTCCCAACTCCCCTGTTCCTCCCGTGAGTAAAATTGTTCCATCGCTTCGCTGCTCTGGGGGGAGAAGTAAAACAACTTTACCTGTGTGTTGGGCATTGGCCATGAAACGAAAAGCCGAAGGGGCCTGGCGCAAGTCGTAGGCATTGTGCGGAAGAGGCGTCAGTGCCCCTGACTCGAAGAGTTTGACTAGCTCCTGAAACATCTCCCTGATCCGCTCAGGGCCTGCACTCATGAGATCCAGACTTCGGTATATAACACCGGGATGGTCCTTTATGACCTGCTCAGGATCGCGAATATCGATCTTGCCCATCTCCAGGAAACGGCCACCAAGAGGCAGTAATCTCAAAGAGGCATCCACAAACTTGTGGGTCAGACTGTTGAGCACCACATCAACCCCAGAGCCTTCGCTATGTGTGAGAAAGGTGGGTTCAAATTCCAGATCCCGGGAAGAGGCAATATGAGTGTCATCAAAACCCTGCTCTTTCAGCACAAGCCACTTGCTGGGGCTGGCTGTGGCAAAAACTTCAGCTCCCACATGGCGTGCAAGCTGGACCGCCGCCATACCTGTTCCTCCAGTGGCTGCGTGTATTAAGACATTCTCGCCTTTTTGAAGTCTGCCCAGATCGAGTAAGGCATAGTATGCGGTGAGAAAATTCACCGGAATTGTTGCTGCTTGTACAAAAGAAAATCCTTGGGGCAGCTTGGTAAGGAGGAATTCATCGCTGATGGCGATAGGTCCACCGGAAGTATGCAAAAGGCCCATAACCCGGTCACCAACCTGTAACTCTCGGACACTTTCACCGACTTCAGACACAATCCCGCTTGCTTCAGCCAGGAAGGGTCTATCGGAGAGCGAAAGCATATCCAAAGTCCTTACAACATCGAGAAAATTGAGACCCAGGGCTCGTACCTTGATGCGGACTTCGTTCGCTCCCAATGGTCGCAATGCCTCCTGGCTTCTTTTAATCTGCAAGCCTGCCAGTGTACCGTTTGAACCAACCTCTAAACACCAGTCTGATGTGTCTTTGGCAGGTTCAAGGAGGTTGACCTTCTTGTGAATGGACACAAGCCTTGGAGCCAAGATTCTTTTCCCTCGCAACACACATTCAGGCTCATCGCTGGCACTGATCGCTCGCCGCAAAAATTCATTTTCCTCCCACCCGTCGGTATCAAGCAGTCGGATCTTTCGTGTGGGGTATTCACTGTGAGCACTACGTAGCAATCCCCAAAGAGAAGCATGGGCGAGAGAGGAGACGAAGTCGTCTGAACTCGTCGCAATCGCACGTTGAGTCACCCAGATCAGTTCGCTTTGGGAGAGACGCTTCTCTCTCAACAATGCCTGTATCTGGCAAAGCGCAACTTCACAGCTTTGTTGTGTTTCGAGCAGAACGTCATCGCTTCCCCTCGAAGTCGCATCCATCATAATTTGTGCAGGGATCTCCTCACATTCGTCCAAATAGGTCAGCAGTCCAGAGAGATCGCCAAAACAACGTAAACCCAAATGCTTGGAGAGTGGACCTTCTCCAAGCACAACGCAACGTTCAGGGTTCCAACTCTCTCGCTTCCATGAGATCGCTTTCCACTGTGTCTGATAAAGATGTTCGACTTCCTTTTTTGTAGTTTGTTGTAACTGTTCTATCGACGTCGATCGTAAAGAGAGCTCCTCGATCTGTCCTAAAACAAAGCCTGGTTCCTCAAAGAGGGTCAGTTGAGCGCTCTGTGTGTCTTTGAGAAAGAGACGTGCGTACAAGCTCTTGGCTCCCGTAGCCCGGAGTTGTGCTCCCCGCCAGGCAAAGGGCAAAAGAACTTCTCCCTCGTTTTTTTCGAGTGAGATGGCAGCCAGGGAATGTAAGGTTGCATCCAAAAGGGCTGGATGCAGGCCAAAGTGTTTTGCGGATATGCTCTCCCCTTCTGGCAACTCTACTTTTGCCCAAAGCACATCCTTAACTCGCCAAAGCTCTCGAAGTCCCTGAAAGGCACGGTGGTAACTTAATCCGAACTGTGCAAGGTGTTGATAGAGATCCGTCAACTCTACCGAATGAGCACCGCAGGGCGGCCATTGCAGGTCTTCTTTTTGTGATGGAGTTGAAATTTTTGCCTGTAAATATCCACTGGCATGGTTTTGCCAGGGCGCATCCAGAGAGGAGCTTTCGGGGCGACTAAAGAGCAGAAACTCTCGTTGTCCTGACGGATCGGGGAGCCCAACGCGGATTTGAAGTTGAAGTGCTCCCTCGGTAGGCAAGGCCATGGGAGTTGCAATCGTTAGTTCGGCTACATGAGTTGTACCTACAGCTAGCCCCGCAGCCCAGGCCAGCTCCAGAAAACCCGTTCCTGGGAAGAGTACGGTTTCGAAGACTTGGTGGTCAGACAGCCAAGCTTGCTCCTTCAAGGAGAGCCTACTTGTGAAGAGGACTCCTCCTTCACTCAGTGACGTTTGCGCCCCTAATAGCGGATGTTTTGACAGTGTTAGACCCATGGAGGGAGCGTCTGTTTGTGCGGCTCGATGCTCCAGCCAGTAGCGTTGTCTTTGAAAAGGATAGGTTGGGAGAGCTACAAAGCGACCTGGAAGTGCCTTCCTCCAATCGGCCTGAAGACCGTGGCAAAAGATCTCTCCCAAGGAGTGATAGAGTGAAGAGAAGGAGGGTCTCTCTCTCTTTAGGGAGTAGACGACTCCTCCCTTGCCATCGACGGACTGGCGAACCTCTTCCATTGCAAGCGTAAGAAGAGGGTGAGGGCTCAGTTCTATCATCACGGAAGGACCCGAATCCCATAAATGTTTGATGACTTCATCAAAGCGCACGGTCTGGCGTAGGTTCTTGTACCAATAGTCGGCATTCAACCCATGACCAGCGAGAGCCTTCCCTGTGACGGTTGACAACCACTCGGTTGTATTTTCTCTTCCCTCAACGGTTGCGAGCTTTTCAAGTAAAGCATCTTTGATCTTCTCTACCTCTGGGCTGTGAGAGGCGTAATCCACAGAGACACGACGAGCAAATATACTCTCTTGTTTAAGCTCTTCCAGGAGAGCCTTAAGAGCTGCTCTTTCCCCCGATATTACCGTGGATGTAGGGCTGTTTATCGCTGCAATATGGAGTTTGTTCTGATAAGGCTGTTGTGAGAGGCGCTCCTGTATTTCGGTAACGCTTCCTTCGATCAACGCCATCCCTCCTCGTCCTATTAGTTGTTTCAAAAGACGGCTGCGACGGCAAACAATAGCGACAGCATCTTGGAGACTCAGAGCCCCAGCGATATAGGCTGCGGCGACTTCTCCTTGGCTGTGGCCGACCACAACATCGGGTTCGACTCCAAAGTCATGCCAGACGGCTGTCAGACCAAGAGCCATAGAGAACAGTAGGGGTTGGGTCACTTCGCTCTGTTCGAACCTTGCGTTTTCGGGGGAGGCCATTAACTCGGACAGGATGGAAAACCCAGCTTCTTTGCGAATCGCCGTATCGCACCGACTCAGTGTATCGCGAAAAACCTTAGAATCGTGGAGAAGATCACGACCCATGCCGAGCCATTGGGAGCCTTGTCCAGGGTACACAAAGACGATTCGTGGTTTCTCATGCCCTGCTAACGTCTGTCGCTCTCGTGACACACTTCCTTTTTGTGTTGATTTTTTCAGTGCTTGAACAAGGTCTTTGCGATTCTCACCAAGAAGTGAGAATCGATAGTGGAAGTGTGTTCGATGATTCGCAAGGCTGTGGCAGATATCTTCAAGAGGAAGCTCCTCGTGTTCTTCGATGAATGCAGCATATTGTTGGATATGAGCTTGCAAAGCCTCTTGGCTTTGACCTGAGAGCAGGAGCAAAGAGGGTAGAGGTGCTGTGGAGATGGGCGTTGTCTCTCCTTTTTCCTTCCAACTTGAAGGAGAGGGGGCTTCTTCCACAATCACATGGGCGTTGGTTCCGGAAAATCCAAAAGAGCTAACTCCCGCTCGGCGTGGTGTGCTGGTGGGGGGCCAAGCTTGTCCCTTGGAGACCACATTCACAGCTAGATGATCCCAGGGAATGTGAGGGTTGGGTTCGGAAAAGTGTAGATTGGCCGGAAGCCAGTCATATTGTAGAGAGAGGATGGCCTTGAGCAATCCTGCGACTCCTGCGGCTCCTTCCGTATGACCGAAGTTTGTTTTTACCGAGCCGATGTGTAGAGGAGTTTTTTTATCCCGGTTATACACTGCTGCCAATGCTTGTACTTCGACAGGGTCGCCCAAGGAAGTACCTGTGCCATGGCACTCGATGTAGGAGATCGAGGTTGGCTCGATCCCTCCATTTTGCAGAGCAGCGCGGATGACTTCTTGTTGGCTGAGGCCGTTGGGGGCTGTCAGACCATTGGAACAGCCATCTTGGTTGACTGCAGTTCCTCGAATCACGGCTAGAATCGGGTCTCCATCACGCTGTGCTTCTGATAAGCGTTTGAGCAAGATGACTCCGCAGCCTTCGGAGCGAACATAGCCATCAGCATCAACAGAGAAGCTATGGCATCGTCCTGTCGGACTCATCGCCTGGAGTCGGCTAAAATAAACGCTTCCTTCCGGTGCTAAGATGGTATTGACACCACCCGCCAGCGCCATCGAACACTCTCCTGCACGAATGGCCTGGGTCGCCAGATGGATCGCAGCTAGAGATGATGAACACGCCGTATCGACAGGCATGTTGGGGCCTTTGAGTCCCAGCCAATAGGAGAGCCGTCCTACAACCGAGCTGTGCGCTGAACCCAAAACAGAATATCTGTTGATGGCGGCGGCGTCCCGGAGCGCATGGGCCAGGTAATCATGGCTTGTCAGCCCCATATACACGCCTGTATCACTACCTTTGAGCGAAGTGAGTGTGAGGCCTGCTCGCTCGATCGCCTCCCACGAACTCTCCAGAAGCAGACGTTGTTGGGGAGAGATGCTAGGAGCTTCCGCTGGTGAGATGCCAAAGAATAGAGGGTCAAAGGTGTCGATGTTGTCAACAAACCCTCCCCAGCGAGTATACATCTTCCCCAGCGCTTTTGGATCTGGATCGTACCAGGCATCAACATCCCATCGTTCTGGTGGCACTTCTGTAATGGTGTCGCGTCCCTCAACCAAGACACGCCAAAAGGATTCTGTGTCTACCACCCCTCCAGGAAATCGACATCCGATACCGAGCACAGCGATGGGTTCTTGGGTGACAGCTTGGTGGCTTAATGATGTTGCGCTCAAACGCTCTACGTGTGGGGTCTCACTCGCATCGTTTTCGTTATCCTTGGCGAGATACTCGGCGAGGGTTCGAATGGTAGGGTAGTCGAAGGCCAACGAAGGTGAAAGAGGATACTTTAACGCGGCTTCCGCTCGCTCAATGAGTTCTACGGTCTGGATGGAGCTGATGCCCTGCTCCATCAAAGGCACATCAAGTGCGATATCTGAAGGAGGGATTCTCAATAGATCGGCTATCACCGTGCGTAAGAGGTTTTCGAAGACTCTGGCATCTGGATGAGACTCGCTCTCCTGTAAAACCCTGACTTGCTCACTCTCTACCTCTTTGGGTTCGGAGGCAAATTCAGGTGAGAGCAAAGGCTCTTTAACCTTGGACCTTTCGATATGAAGGAGCTTTAAGGTGCCATCAAGAAGTGCTTTATGGCACGCACGTCTGCGTATCTTTCCACTTGTTGTTTTGAGAACAGCACCAGGTGCTCCAATGGCAATGGTCGCACATCGAAGTTGGTTCGCGTGAAGAACCTGACGGCGTATGGCTTGGGTCACCTCTTGCGCGTCTTTGGCTGAGATGCGCTTGGATTTTACCTCCACCAACACACCAAGACGCTCTGGTTCTTCTGTGTTTTTGGCGAGCGAAAATGCCACAACTCCTCCTGGACGAATCATGGTATGGCAGGAGCGAATACTGTCTTCGATGTCGCTGGGGTAAATATTGCGCCCTCCGATGATCAACATGTCCTTGAGGCGACCGCTGACAAAGAGCTCTCCTCGGTACAAGAAACCGAGATCTCCGCTTCGAAGGAAGCCACCCTCTTCCCCAGGAAGGCGGGCCTTGAATACAGCATCACTCCGAGCTTCAAGGCCCCAATATCCATCCGCTTTGCTGGGAGAGTCCACCCAGATCTCACCCACTCGACCCTCCGGTAGCTCTTCGTTTGCGTTTGGATCTACTACCTTCACACGGATGTCAACGGGGATCTTTCCACAACTGACCAGAGTGATATCCTGTGCTCCATTACCTTGTCGAGCCTCTCCGTCCTTTTCCAGTTTTTCCCGATCAAATGTGTGGATCTGACCACCACATACGGTGACTCCAACTGTATGCTCTGCAAGCCCATAAGCAGGGCACCAGGCTTCGGGTTGAAGTCCACTGGAGGCAAACGCATTGAGAAAAGCGTGGGTTGTTTCTGCTCGCACAGGCTCCGCAGCATTCATTACAACACGCAGACTGGACAAATCCCAGCCTGCTCTCTGCTTTGGTGTTGTCTTTCTCACGGCCAGCGCATAAGCGAAGTCGGGAGCGGCAGTGTGGGTTGCTTTGACCTGATCCATGACTTCAAACCAAACTGCAGGTCGTTTAAGAAAAGAGAGCGGTGACAGCATTCCTCGCCAGCCATTGCCGGAGAGAGCACTGAGAATTCCACTGATCAAGCCCAGGTCGTGATACTGAGGCACCCAAAAGACAGCACGACTCTTTGGTCCTAGGTCTAGTGCGGTGCGATTGAAAGACAACTGGTGCTTTAGATTGGCCCAGGTTATTCGCACTCCCTTGGGTTGAGAGGTTGAGCCAGAAGTGTATTGGAGAAATGCCAAGTCGTGCTCTTTGGGGAGGTGGCGAACAAGTTTCTCTGGGCTTGTTTGCATGGAGTCTGTGACTACCCAGCTTAACTCTTTTCCTGCCGTAGCTCCCCTCCCAAAGAAAGATTGGAAGGTTGAACGAAGTCCTGCCAACCCACGAAGACGGTTGTAGAGTCGGTCAGTTAATACTACCCTTGCTCCACAACCTCGTGCGAGCTTTGTGAGGTTCTCTATCTCTTGTGCAAAGCGGTTCGGAGCTGGAGGATAGACCGGTACTGGGATCAAGCCTCCAAACATACAACCAACCAGTGCAGGAATAAACTCAAGGGTGGGAGGGTAGCAGAGGAGCACACGATCTCCTGGCTTGAGTTGGTACTCTCGAAACAAAACGCCACAAATCGCATCTGCTCTTCTCGCGAGGTCGTGAAGGTAAATCCTGCCACTCTCTCTTGCCTGCCCATCAAAGAAGGTGAATAGGTGCTCCTCCTTTTCTTCACGAATCTTCTCATAGAGTTCTTGGAGCATTGTTATCTCTTGTTCCTTTCTCTTCTTAAGGATATGATCTGGTGCCTGGTGGAGAGGGTCGCGATCCTACTGTGGAAAGACCCCGAAAGAAGTGGCAGAGTGATTGCTTTCAATAGCTAATAAAAATCATTGCTTATGTTCTTATCTTGCCGAAATCTGTATGTGCTGAAAATTACAGCACTTTTTCGTGATGTTAGCAGGGGCAAACAGCGTAGTCAAGCTTGGTGCCTACTTTTGCGAGCACACATCGAATCTACATTCAGGTGTTATACGTCATTTTTAAGAGGTCGAAATCCCATACTATGTTGCAAATGCTGAGAGTTTTGAGTGTTGTCTTATGGTTGTTTGTTGTATGGAGTTGGGGAACTTGTGCGCAGGCAGGGCAAGAACTGGCGGTGTATGGAGAGCTACCCCTGAACCAAGGGATCGGCATCCCGCTGGACCGAGGGAATGGCCCTGGGCATGGCATTGTATTCTACCAATACACCGATCAAAAACATGTTGGCAAAGGCAACCAACTCCGCGCTGGTTTGAACACAGACACTGTGTGGCTCGCTTGGGATATCGGGGCGACCTCAGGGCGTCCCCTGGTGCTCTCTCCTTATTTAAAAGGTCAGTTCGGCTTTGGAGAGATGACGCCCGACTATATCCGCGCCGGGCGGTTTATCGAGGAACTCAGCTTTTTTTCGATGTATGCCGAGGTTGGTTTGGATCTGCGGTGGAAACTGGTACCCACCCTTTTTTTGGTGGGCCGTGTATCCTTTCGATACTGGTTTTTCTTCCATCGCGGAGAAGCTTCCAAAAAAGCTGGGCTGATCTTACCTGCGAACAGTCCGGCTGCTCGTTCTGCGATCTCACTGGTGTGGAATGCAATGGATACACACGTAGCCCGTGGTCGTTTGCGACAAGGGTTTCGAGCAAAAGCAACCATCGCTCTCCGGCGTCGTTTTGTTCAGCGCAGCTGGGGAGGGTTCAAGACATCGTTGGAAGATAAGCGAAATACCGGATTCTACTCACAACCCAATATTCGGATGACAGCCCAGGCGGAAGGTTCAGTTTGTGTTCATCCTCGGATCTGTGTTGGTCTGGAGCTTCAGGGGGGAGGGGGCTGGTTTGCCGATGACCTGAACCGCTTCAAACTCGGCGGTGACAACGACTATGTCCCAATGGTATCCGGCACCTATTTTGCGGAGTTTGTGACGGACTCTTTTATCCTGTCACATTTTCGACTGGTCTTTCTCCCTTGGATGTGGTGGCGAATCACACCTCAGGTTGATATCGCCTGGATCACCGATCCGCTTCGTGTCGGTAAAGCCAAGGATAGTCGGCTGGTTCTTGGCTTGGGGCTCAACCTCGACTTCTTTATTCGCGACAATATGCGAATTCATATCAAGCTCGCTTATTCACCAAACGCTCCACGACCAGAGCGTGACGGTGGTGTCAAACTGATGCTGGGCTATGTCGCGAATTGGTGGTAAGACCTCACAAGGCTGAAGCTCCCGGTCCCACACGGTATTGGGAGCTTTGTTCGCTGGTCGAGTGGCAAGACTTCACAAGGCTGAAGCTCCCGGTCCCACACGGTATTGGGAGCTTTGTTCGCTGGTCGAGTGGTAAGACCTCACAAGGCTGAAGCTCCCGGTTCCACACGGTATTGGGAGCTTTGTTCGCTGGTCGAGTGGTAAGACCTCACAAGGCTGAAGCTCCCGGTCCCACACGGTATTGGGAGATTGGTTCGCTGGTCGAGTGGTAAGACTTCACAAGGCTGAAGCTCCCGGTTCCACACGGTATTGGGGGGGAGGAGAGAGGGTGGTCTACTTTCTTTTTAATGTTTGGGTGAGAACAGTATCGTTTCGATAGGCGAGATTTTGGATGCGTTGATCCGACTTCATGGGAGTATCTTTGGTCGAGTATGGGTTGGCTTGAGAGTAGTACTTGAGGAGGTATTCAGCGAGAGCGTCTTGTTCTGTTCCGGGTTTGGTGAATCTGGCGAGGCCAGGTTTGTCTTTAAGAGCCTCGGTGAGACGAACCAGTCGGGTTTTGCTCGACTTGGGTGATGGCATGGGATAGCCATCACCGCCTTTGGAGAGATAATACAACGTGACCATGCGAAAGGTGCGCTGGGGGTTACCTCTCAGCTTGCCGTTGCGAATTACAACATCAGCGATGCTTCCATCTTTCTTGTAAATGGCAAGTGAGCGCAC
Organism: Myxococcales bacterium; assembly: GCA_027005175.1. Classification (GTDB taxonomy): domain Bacteria; phylum Myxococcota_C; class UBA6777; order UBA6777; family UBA6777; genus M3003. The sequence goes on along the minus strand of JALTMC010000356.1, from coordinate 4,985 downwards.
TCGTTGACCGACGGGTTTCTTGTGGTCGAAGCTAAAGGCGAGCCCACTGACTTGTGGAAATCGTCCTGGGGTGATGGTGGGAGTCCAGTTGGCCACGCCGTGTTCGATGATCGTCTTGAGTTGCTTTGCAGTGACATCCAGAAGGACAAGGGAGTTGTTGAAGCGCAATGCGTTTTCAATATCTAATCGAGAGATCTGACCTACTTTTTTTCCTGTCATGTTATTGGGCGCTGTTGGATAGTATAGTACTTTGCTGTGGTCGCGTTTTTTGCGTCCGCGTTTCTTTGCGAAAGGATTGAGATGGGAGGAGACAAAGCCGATGTGGTTTCGAATGGCACCGCCATTTTTGAAACTTATCGTCGTCTTGGGATCGGCGAGCCTCGCGACATAGAGGTTCGCATCGCTGGTGAGGTCTCCCAGGTTGGTCTCTTCTCGTCTCACGGACTGGCGCAGCCCATTGAGGAATGTATTGGTTTTTCCAAAGAAAGTACCATCTTTTATCTTCAAAACATTTTGAATACCTCGGACGATCTCCAAGACGCGGGGGTGCGCTGGCACATTGCCCAACTCTCGGACTCCTTGGTCATCTGCTGCATAGGCTCCTGATTCTTTTGGGTCGAGTGTTGCGGGAAGCAATACACCTTTCTTTGTAAAACCGATCACCATGCGACCGAGATATTTGTATTGACCATCGGTGTTCAACACGGCGACAGGCTCTCCAGAGGCCGACGTTTTCCAAATGGGGTAAGGACCCTCGGCGCGGTCGCCGGGGCGTATCCGATCTGTTTTGTCGGCGAGGATCACGTCGGAGCCACCGCCAATAACAATGTCGACACCGCGCATCTTACTTGCCAGACGGACCTCGATATCCAGCTGCTGCATATGAGACAGCATGATGATCTTATTGATGCCTTTTTGGAGCAATACATCCACGCGCTTTTGGAGGGCTGTCGCCAAAGCGTCTATATCATTTGGGTTGGCCGGTGTAATCACCGCTTGCCCTGGCGAGGATATCTTGTGCAGTCGCGGGGTGGTCGCACCCACAATTCCAATCCACTCACCATGTACTTTGATAATGCAGCTCCCGGCGATCTTGTGGGGGATCGTCTTTGCCTCCTGAGCGTCGTGGGTGACAAACTTGCCCAAAAATTTGTCGTGTCGGAAGTCCATGTTGGCGCTGAGGTAAGGAAACAACGTCCCTTCATAGACTCGGCCTTTCTTTTCTTTTCGTTGTAGCAGGGAGGCCACAAGGCGAGTGCCCGCATCAAATTCGTGATTGCCCAGGGCAGAGACCTGAAAACCCATGGCATTGATGATCGCGATATCACCGCGGCCAGAGCCTGGGAGCCCAAGCAAAGGTCGCATCGACTTGTCGCTGCTCGCTCGAAAAAATGGACCTGTGATGTAGTTGTCTCCTGAGGAGGTGAGCAGTGTCCTGTTGGGATATTTTCTTGTCAGTGCTCGAATCAGTGAAGACATCCGAGGAGCATCTTGAATCGAGTTGATGCCACCTTCCTGGTCGGACGCATGCAACAACTGGAGCGTGAAGTGAGGCTTTTGTGTTGTGCCCTTCTTGGAGCGGGTGTTTATCACAGCAAGTAGGCTTCCCAGCACAACAAGGAAACTGATGGTCCATTTTTGAGAGAATCTCATCGAACAGCGTCTTTCGTTTGGGCTATGGTAGTGCTGTCAACTCGATCTCTAGCCGAGTCTTTTTCAACCACCCCAGACTGGAACACTGCGTGTGGTGACGCTCGATCTTCGTCTGCTCTTCAGAAGAGTCTGAAGAGGGAGGGGGGTTGGATTCTTTTTTATGTAAAGTAAGAGGCACTACCTCATCTACTCTTGGACGATGAGATCTCACAGGTATTCTATTTTTAGAAAAAAACGTAGGAGCGCGGAAGTGTGAGGAGAGGCAAGCAGGTGTGTTTAAGGAAGAGGTTCAGACATATCCGTGAAGTAGAGATCGGCATGTCGGCGAATCCACTGACGGCAAAACTGTGGCTGGGTCGCATCGTAGATCTTGGTATGCTGGAGTCGAGCTTGAACGAAATAATGAAGATTGAGACGATGGACCAAAAACATCATCTTGCGGTAGCGGCCCGACTTCTTATGCCAAGTCCAGTCGCGCGAGAGCCTGGGAAAACGTCCAAATTGAATGCCCCACGACTTGAACTTCTTTCCCCACAATCCACCGGGTGTTTGGTTGTGCAGCACATATTTGATCTCCGGTTTCACGATCAAACCCCAGTGCTGGAAGTGGTAGCGATACGGCGTCGTGGAGGGGTGGAGACGTTTATAGACGTACATCAAACCAAACACATCGCCGGGTAGGGAACGTTGGAAGCTTCCTGCGTTGACCACAATGTTGCTACAGAATGCCTTTTTGTATTTGTTGCGACTTCGTTTCTTCCGTGTGCGTCGATTCACCATAGATACATAGGTATCGTAGATGTCCAGCAGTAAGCGACGAGAGAATTTTCTCTTGTCGTTGAGATCGAGATCGTTAAACCTGCGCATGAGGGTCTGTACTCCCGCACGCATCTGGCCCTTTTTTTCATAGTCTTTCATGTGTCTGTAATAAGCTTGTGAGGTGAGGTACTGAACGGTCCCCCAATAAGGGTACCCAAATCCTTGTCCCCATGTACCTTTGAAGTTCCACATCGCAGACTTTTGCGAACACATCGCAAACGTCATGCAATTGCTCAGCAGACCCTGCTTGATGTAGCACTGATCTCCTGTTTTTCTGAAACGTTTGCTCGATAGACGATAGTATCGACGCATGAGTTGTCGCGGAATTAAATGCTTTCGCTTGCTGTTAAATGTTACATAACCACGGTAGTTGCTTGGGGGTGTATTGTAGTTGATGGAGAAGATCTTTTGTGACAGCCTGTAGATGTCACACTGGGCAGGGGGAGCATTCGGGCGGTCACAGAGGTGACGCAGTTCTCGCAACTTACTTTGGTAGTGCACTCCCGCTTGCCACACATTGTCTCCAAGTCTTCTCTGCAACTTGATCCAGTATGCCAGGTCTCTTCTCTTTTCACGAGAGCGTTGTACCGAAGGAGCAAGGGATTTGGGGGAGTCAGGACGGATCTCCCAAGTTCGAACGTTTCGAGAAGAGTCCTTCCTTGCGATCGTTGGACCTTTGGAGCGTGTCTTGCTCTTGTGTGGTTTTCCCGAGGGTTGCGAAAATAGGGGCTGCAGCCCTGTGAGGCTTCCATGTCCCAACTTGCTTTGGTGTGGCTTTTTTGAGGATTGCGAAAAGGCTAGTGAAATCGGGCTGAGAAAACCATCCAGCACATAGCGATGCAAGCTTGATGAACTTGGATGGCTGAGAACCCCAAGAGAAAGAACAACAAAGCTGGAGAGTAGTACCCACAACCAAAGACGCGAGACAGACAAGGTTCACTCCTTAACAGGGTTATCGAGCATTCCGAGCAAAAAGAAGAAAGTGACGGCTGGTGTTTAGACAAGCATCGAATGTGAGGAGCTGCAGTCACCCGATAGCTTGCGCAGTGAATGTGTTTCCTCAGTAACAGCTTTGTCAATCCATGAACCCACAACGAACAACAGAGATCGTCCGAGTCCGGCCTTCTTATCATTATACGGCAACTTGTGGCAATGAGAACAGGCTGACTGTTGTGGAATCTGTGCATTGGCTCGTCAAAAACAAGGCCAATCTTGAAAACAGCCTCCTTCTCTTACCACAGAAGGCTGGAGGTTTGTAAGAACTCCGCATCCATCATTTCTATTTCCCTCGAAGTCAACAATGAGGACACCTCGTGTTGAATTTTTCATGGTGGTTACAGAGGGCAAGGCTTTGCGCCGTATGTAGTAGGAGAGAGAGAGGAGTGCTCTCCTCGCGGGTGTTTTATGCTGCGAGTTTTATTCGTTTTCTACAGTGTTCACGGAGTGTTGCAATGAAGGAGCTGTCCAAACGTGGAGAAGTGCGTGAGAAGATCAATGACGCTCTCCACCAGGATATGTTGTTGGCCCGACTGTCAAACAACGATATTGAGCTATTGCTCTCGTCTGCCCGGGTTTTTGAATATAGTTCCCACGAGTACGTGTTTTCGAGTGGTGAGTCCTCAGAACACTGCTTTTTGTTGCTCTCCGGGGAGGTCTCTCTGGTCGCTCCGTATCTTGAGTCCGGTGGATTTGTTGAAATGGATGCTCTTAAGGCACCGCGTATCGTAGGAGCTACGGACTTTCTTTTACAGCAGAACCGAACCGCCCATGTTTTAACAAAGAGTGATGTTTTGGCACTGTGCTTGCCGAGCAAATCCTTTCAAGAGTTGTTGCGACGTATGCCAATGCTAGTCTATCGGCTTTGTCAATCGATGGCTGAGATGGTGTCGGCACTTTTAAAGAAGCCTGCTTTGCCCAAGTTGAAGCTCAAGGTTCTGGATCAGTTTAATCCAGATGTGATGCATATGATACCAAGCCCTCTTTTGATCCAACACCAGATGTTACCATTGGATCTGAGCGGGAATCTCTTGAAGATCGCGTTTGTGAAAGAGCCAACCAAAAAGGTGTTGGACAGTTTGCAAGAGGTCTTGCCAGGTGTACAACCTTATTTGTATCGGATTAGCGAACGCAACTTTCAATGGATCTTGCAGCAACAAGGGCTATCAAGTGGGCCTTCAGTAGAAGCATCGAACAGTCCTAGCTTTTCGGGCTTGCCTGCACTCGCTGCCCCGGCTCCAGTTCCGGCTCCGGCTCCGGCTCCAGCTCCTTCAGCAATGGATACAAAGGTGGCCCAAGAGTTGTTGCAGGTTTTGGCCCAGCAAAACAATGCTATCCAACAATTGCATGTTCAAACACAACACTCCTTGCAGTTGCAAGCCCAACAAAACCAAGCGGTACAGGTTCAGGCTCAGCAGAGTCAGGCCATGCATGTTCAGCTTCAGCAAGCACTTCAACACCAGCTTCAGAGCCCGATCTCGGTGGCCTCTGGGGCTTCCAAAGGGATGGTTCAGGTC
>JALTMC010000355.1 GCA_027005175.1 Myxococcales bacterium | reverse complement strand
CAAGTTGGTGTGATCACTACCATTCCTGGTAAGGGGGTGGTTGGTATCGAGTTCCCAAACAAGACTCGTGAAATTGTTTATATGAAGGAGATCTTGGCTGATCGTAAATTTACGGAAACCGAAGCCAAACTTCCGATGGCGATAGGAAAAAGTACAACAGGTAGTCCTTATGTGGCAAACCTTGCGAAGATGCCTCACTTACTGATCGCAGGTACAACCGGATCAGGTAAGAGTGTTGGTGTTAATGGCATGATCTGCAGTATTTTGTACCAATGTTCTCCTGAGCAAGTTCGTTTTCTTATGGTGGATCCCAAGATGTTGGAACTTTCCATCTACGATGGTATTCCACACTTACTGTTGCCCGTTGTGACAGATCCCAAGAAGGCTGCTGTTGCGTTGAATTGGGCTGTCAGTGAGATGGAGCGTCGGTATCGTCTCATGGCAGAGGCAGGGGTTCGAAATATTGCAAACTACAATCATTTGATTGAGCGTCGAATCAAGGTTCGCGATCAGTCACGTGCAGTAGAAGATGCCATGGATGCGAGGCGTCGGGCAGAGGTCGTTAATCCTGAAGACTTTGATTGGGAAGAAGAGTCTGATGAGTTTGACCTTCATGAATTGATGCCAAATGATCCAAGCAAAGACTATTATGAGTCTTTGCCCTATATTGTTGTGGTGATCGATGAACTGGCTGACTTAATGATGGTCGCGGCGAAGGAAGTTGAATTTGCGATCGCTCGTTTGGCGCAAATGGCTCGTGCTGCTGGCCTTCATCTTCTTCTCGCAACCCAACGGCCTTCCGTCGATGTCTTGACAGGTGTGATCAAAGCAAACTTCCCAAGTCGTATGTCTTTTCAAGTAAAGACGAAGATCGACTCTCGCACGATCCTTGATCAAGGTGGTGCCGAGCGTTTGCTAGGGGCTGGTGACTTGTTGCTCATGCCACCAACATCCAGTTCACCGATCCGTCTTCATGGGGCTTATATCTCAGAGGAGGAAATTCATCGGATCGTTAAACACCTTAAAGGGCAAGGAACACCCGAGTACAACGAAGCTATCCTGGCTAACTCTGACGTACAAGATGATGATGATGATGGGCCTGCTGATCCCATGTATGATAAGGCTGTGGACATTGTCCTTCGCACACGAAATGCCTCCATCAGCTACCTGCAACGAAAGCTTCGTATTGGCTACAATCGTTCTGCCCGTATTGTTGAGATGATGGAGCGTGAAGGTCTTGTAGGCTCTCCCATCGGCAACAAACCTCGCGAAGTCCTTGTCCCTCCCCCCCAAGAGTAGACCCACGTGGTTCGAACCGCCCTGTGGAGTAAACATTTTAATGAGTTAGCCAGCAAGCTCTTGGTGGAGTTTCGCAATTTTGGGCCAAACTCAAAATAGGGTACTAATGATTTCAATCAGTTACACAAGGCGGACCGGCGGTTCGAACCACGTGGGTAGATCGCGAAGTCCTCGTCCCCCCCAAGAGTAGAACATCACAACACAGGTTCGGTGACCCAACAAGTGCAACGCATACATCAGGGAAAAGTCCAGATGTACCCCGAGACAGGCGCGACTTGGAGTGAGGAGCTAACTCTACAAGGAGCCAACAGATGCGATTGGGAGTGAGGAGCTAACTCTACAAGGAGCCAACAGACGCGACTTGGAGTGAGGTTTCCAACTCTACAAGGAGTCAACAGACGCGACTTGGAGTGAAGCTAACTCTACAAGGAGTCAGCGTGAACCCTCGGTTTGATGTCAAACAAGTGGAAGGATTAGAAGGTGTATTTGATGTCAAACAAGTGGAAGGATTAGAAGGTATATTTGATGTCGAAGGAGACGAGGAGGGAGCCACCAAGGAGGCTATTTCCTGGCATAAAGGGAGTGGCGAAGAAGTAGAACATGGCGTTGAGGCCAACCGAGAAGTGTTTGAGCAGGAAGAAGTACTCCATTCCGACGCCGAGTCCTCCACCGCCGCCGAAGACGAACTGCTGATGGATTTTGATCTCTTCTAAGGAGCCTTGTGTTTTGATGCGTTGGAGTCGATCGTCGGGGATACTGTCGGGTGGTATGAGTTGGGCCAACAGCTCCAGAGACAGGAAGAAGCGAACGCGTTCTTCGAGTTTGAGGAAGTACCAACGAGAGCCAAGGCCCGCGATGATGGAGACCCCTTGTCGTGGAACGCCGCGCAGAGTGTTGGCGGTGGGGAACTTCGTACGAAAGGTGCGGTCGGGGCACTGGGAGGGTGCGCTGTAGCAGTTGGTATTTCCAGTGACGGTTCCACCAATTTTTCCGTACAGGGTGAAGTTTTTTCCGAGGTAGCCACCAAAGCGCATGGAGACAAGAAGACCGGGTCGGTATATCTTGGCACCATCAAGGAGGAGGAAGGTGAGCAGGCCAATCTCTGCATCTACGAAGAAGCCGTCAGCGATCTCATTTTTGGCTTGATCGCCGAGTTCTAGGGGGTCGCCTGGTTTGGCGGCCAATGCCATTTGGCTCCCGAGAAGGGTAGCACAAACGAGCACGGTGAGGATGGAGCGTTTGAACATCAGTTTTGCCTCAACAATTCATCTCTATTCAAGGAACGTCAGTGGTAGGAGATACAGATTCTTATCCGACGATAAAGCTTAGACCAAGCATAAGGGATAGATGCTGTGAAAGGCCACCACGACCGATTTGTTTTTGGAAGAGGTATTCGCGCAGATCGACGCGAAAGTTTAGCCACTGGGTCAGCCACAATCGAAGGCCCAGTCCTACATTGAAGGTTGGACGCATTTGAATGGGGTTGAGTTCAGGGTTTGCTTTTCGACCGATGTATTCTTCATTGTATACACCAGTGACACCACCGCCCAGTTGGAACATGATCTCCCAGTAGCCGATCCATTGGGCACCCGCAAAGCGGACCTTACCCGTGATTGGGGTCCAGTTCAGGTTAAAGTTGGCATAGAAGACCTGTTGTTCAAAGAGTTTCACTCCCAGGAAGTGGGGAAACTTTTTAAGGTCGTCGTTGATGGTGTTTTTGAGTGGGCTTTTCCCCAAAGAGCCGGGGTATAGACCACCTGTGATCTCCAGGCCAAAGCCTTCGGCAGCGTGGAAGCCAATACGAGCTTCTAGAGGAATGTAGGTTACAAATGGATTGCTGGGAATCCAACCACCAAAGACACCAAACTCCATTTTCAATCTCTTGGAGAAGGTACGGGGTTTGATGATTACAATGGCTTCCTGCGCGTGTGCAGTTGTTGGAGTCCACAAGATAGAAAGGGCCAAGAGGCCACAAAGATACCAAACAGGTTTTAGGCGTCTCATCATTAACCACTTTTCAAAGCAAAGGTTCAGAGAGTTCGTCATTCGAACAGGACTTTGGGTATGAGCCTCAGTCTCTGGTATTCAACAGGGTAAGAAAAAGCAAGACCTTCACAGCGCTTGTTTTTTCATCACACTATGGAGCTTGGACAGTCACGTATCACACTATGGAGCTTGGACAGTCATGTATATGTAAGGGGAGTTCTCGTTTTTGCTCTTTTGGTCCAAGAGAGAGCCTTGAACCTTGAACGCAATGTTGTAGCGTTTGCCTGATACTCCGCCTTTGAGGGTATATTTTACACTGACCTCTGTATAACCCTTGATGGCTTGGTAAGCCATGTCGAGTTGGTTCTTCAAGTTTTCTTTGTAGTCCTCGCGGGAGTTTCGGCGGATGATGGGGAACATATTGCCAAAGTAGACTTTGGCGTTGGCTCCAGCACCTCGGACCAAGGAACACATGTCATCCACATATTTATCCCAATCCTTTTGGGATGGTGGGTTCGTCACATTGGGAGCAAATGGCTTGTGCCACATGATGGATTGCAGTGGAATAAAGTCGGCTGTTTTGGGATCTTCCAGATCAGGCCAACGACTTCCCTTGATCGCTTTCCCTGCCGGGGCCAACTCATTTCGGATCGATTTCTCTTGAAGAGCTGCATCGCGAGACAGGGAGATGGAGATCAAGTTTGGATTGTAAAGTAAGTCACCTGCGTCACGTGCGTGGTAGCGCAGCTGGGTTGCAGCAGCTCGGATCGCTGCATACATTGGGGCAAGACCAACGGATACAGGGTTTCCTGTGCTGATGAACTTCTCGCTCATCAGATCGCGTGACTCCTTGGTGGTATAAATAAACCCATCTTGCTTGTTTTTGCTCGTCACATAGACATCATCGGGTCGTGTCCAGTTGCGAAACAACTTGTCTTTGTTGCTGAGAGTATCGTTGCGCACCAACAAGGTTGCAAAGATGTCATAATCTCCTCGGGTAGAGTCTGTGTTGAAGTTTTCCAACACCCAACTTCCTGGAACAGCGGTTCGCAAGGCCCCGTTATCCTGGGATAGCGCGGTATCACTCATGTCGATGAGCAAGTAGACTGCGCGAGGTACTCGTTTGTTGTCCGTTGTCTTCTTTAGAGCGATATGTCGTGGGTTGGCTTGAACCACAAGTTTTTTCGACGTATCAAGTGTGACAGTGGCTTTCACTGTACTTGTGACATCATCACCTGTTTCATGGGAATAGACCTTGATGTCTGCGTCCTTCCCTTTGGCAACGCTGAATGCGCCAATCTTCAGGTTGTAGGGCTCTTGGTCAATGCCATCAAGATCGATGGCCTCAGGAGCGTTCTGATTGTCATCCACCATAAACAGGCGGATCGTTTGGGTACCAGAGCTTCCCTTCGCCACGCGACTGCTGCATAGTGTTGTCCCACCGATTTTATTCAGGGAACGCTTCTCATCTGTGATTTCAACATTGAAGTCACAAGCGGACCAAAGTGTTGCTAAAGCACACAACGCGAGCATACTGTTGATGCGAATCATACGTAATACAAAAGGATCTTGCATAGACATTCTCATAAAGAAATACCTCCTTCCATCCATAATTCGGGCCTAGCCTACTCAACAGAACGTTGCATGTCAAGGATGCAATGAGCTTTCTGATGAAGGAGAAGTGATGAAATATAAAAAAAAAACAAAAAAGGGAGAGACCAATCCCTGAGACAGAGGGTCTTATCAGGTTATGCCTGATTTGAAAAGGGTGCTCTCATAAAAAATGTGGCAGGGTGGGATTGGGGTTAGGGTTGGCCGAGCAGTTGCACCAATCGACCTTCGTGATTTCGCAGCCGTCGAACGTGAGCTTCCCCGAGGTTGAAGAGAAGCTTTACACCGAGTTCTGGATTTTCTTGGGTAAAGGATCGGAGAGCTTCGTAGGGGAAGAGGATCGCACGAACTTCTTCTTCACATACGGCGGTTTCAGCAGAGGAGCGTTGGTCAAAGAGGCTAAAGTCTCCAAAGTGTCCACCGGGTCCTACTGTCATCAGCCATGTGTTGCGACGGTAGAGCCCG